>CAZVXJ010000248.1:0-4887 GCA_964631675.1 uncultured Alphaproteobacteria bacterium | reverse complement strand
TTCGGCGAGCGTGCTCTTGCCGACGGGCCAATGGGCGCGATGGGCACGGCGCTCTACGCTCGTGGATTCTCGTATCAGTCGTGCTTCGAGGAATTGAATGAATCCGAACCTTCCGTGGTTGAAGAGCTTCACCGTGAGTATCTGAATGCGGGCGCACAGATTTTAGAGACGAACACGTTTGGGGCAAACCAGTTCCGGCTTGCAGAGCATGGATTTGAAAGGCGAGTTCGGGAGATAAATCGTGAGGGGGGAAGAATCGCACGGCGTGTCGCTTCAGGAAAAGCGTTCGTCGCAGGATCCATTGGCCCTTTGAATCGAATGCTGGAACCGATTGGAACGCTGACTCTGACCGATGCGAGAAATTCGTTTTCTGCTCAAGTCGAAGGGCTGCTTGAAGGGGATGTTGACCTTTTCATTGTTGAGACGATATCGAGCCTCGCCGAGATTCGTGAAGCAATTCTCTCGATTCGGGCGCTAAGTGACAAGCCAATCATTGCTTCCATGACCTTTACGGAGGATGGAAAGACTCTGGTAGGTGATAAACCGTCGGACGTGCGGAAGTTCTTGATTGAGCTCGGTGCGTCGGTTATCGGTGCGAACTGCTCTGTGGGCCCGCAGGCGATGCTGGATGTCATTGAACGGCTGTCACTTTCGAGTCATGTGCCAGTTTCAGCTCAGCCAAATGCAGGGACGCCAAGAGTCGTCGGTGGTCGCTATATCTACCTTGCGTCGCCGCAATACTTCGCGGAATACGCGCAGCGGTTCGTGGACGCCGGTGCATCGATTGTTGGCGGGTGCTGCGGCACAACCGTGGAACATATTCGCGCGATTGCAGATGCGGTCAAGGATCGAAGACCGGGCCGGATCAGCGGGATAAGTGCACGTGATATCGAAGATGAACTTGAAGTGTCTTCCCGCCGCGGACGCGAGGCTCACAGTGACTTTCGGGCCAACTTGGGCAAGCAATTTCTCGTGTCTGTTGAAATTGATCCCCCGCGCAGCATTAATCCCGATCCATTTGTGCGAAGCGCGCAATTCCTCAAGGCGAATGGTGCGGATTTAATTAACGTGGCAGACTCCCCGCTTGCACGGTCGCGAATGAGTGCGCTCGCCATGGCACACTTGATACGTCGTGACGCGGGCATAGATGTACTGCTCCACGTCTCTTGCCGTGATCGCAACGCCATTGCACTTCAGTCGGAGTTGCTCGGCGCCCACGTGCTTGGAGTGCAGAACATTCTGGCCGTCACTGGAGACCCGACTTCCGTTGGCGATTACCCGTTCGCAAAGGGTGTGTTTGAATTGGACTCAATTGGGCTTGCAAAACTTATTACGCAGATGAATGCGGGGAACGATTTGACCGGCCGCAAAATGGAAGAGCCCACGAGTTTCCTCATGGGCGTGGGTGTGAATCCAACGGCGACTGATCTACCGCTGGAGTATGATCGTTTCAGAAAGAAGATAGACGCCGGCGCATCGTTCGCCTTCACTCAACCGCTGTTTGACCCGGGAACTCTGGAGAGTTTCCTCGTCGCTGTGAGCAAGTTCTGCACCATTCCGATTCTGGTCGGCATAATGCCATTGCGATCATCGAAACACGCCGAGTTCATTCACAATGAACTTCCGGACATGTTTGTTCCCGAGCACATTCGCAAATCGATGCGAGACTCGGGAACAGAAGGAGCCAAAGTCGGTGTCGAAATCTCACGGCAGTTTCTGCTGGACACGCGTCACCTGGTCCAGGGCGCATACCTCATGCCGCCGTTTAACAAGTTCGAGATGGCGGCCGATGTGCTGAGCGTTCTCGAATCCCGCGAGCTTGCCGAAGTGCGATCGGTTTAGAAGTACGCGGGAATTCCGGTAAGATCCTCTCCGATCACCAGCGTATGTATGTCGTAGGTACCTTCGTACGTGTTAACCGATTCCAGATTATTCATGTGACGGAAGGTATTGTACTCGTTTGAGATTCCGTTAGCACCCAACATATCGCGTCCTACACGGGCAATTTCCAAGGCGGTGCCCACGTTGTTTCGTTTAGCCATTGAGACTTGAGCCGGAGTCGATTTACCGCTCTGCTTCAATTGCCCCAGGCGGTACGCGAGCAGTTGTCCCTTTGTGATTTCCGTTGCCATATAGGTTAGCTTGTTTTGTACAAGCTGAAAACTCGCCAGCGGCTTGTCAAATTGAATTCGAGACTTGGTGTACTTGAGTACTTCGTCAAATACAGCCATGGCCGCGCCCATCGCTCCCCAGGCGATTCCATATCGCGCCTGTGTCAGGCAGGACAGAGGTCCTTTCAGCCCCTGCACTCCCGGCAGCATATTTGATTTTGGAATCTCAACATCCTGCAGGATCAGGTCGGAAGTAACGCTCGCGCGCAGTGAGAACTTGTTCTTGATTTCCGGAGCAGAAAAGCCCGGTCTATCCGTTTCCACAATGAAGCCGCGAACGACACCGTCCAGCTTTCCCCACACAATTGCCACATCGGACATTGTTCCGTTTGTAATCCACGCCTTGGTCCCGTTCAGAATGTAGCTGCCGCCTTTTTCTACGGCACGTGTCAGCATCCCTCCGGGGTTACTTCCGAAGTCCGGTTCGGTAAGACCAAAGCAACCGATTTTTTCCACACGTGCAAGTTTGGGGAGCCAATAGTCTTTCTGCTCTTCAGATCCAAACGCGAAGATAGGATACATCACCAAACTGGTCTGCACGGAAACAAATGAGCGAAAACCGGAATCGCCGCGCTCAAGTTCCTGGTTGATTAAGCCATACGCTATCGAGCCAAGATCTGCACATCCATATTTTTCGGGGTATGGCGCTCCAATCAATCCGAGCTCGGCGGCTGCGGGCAGAAGTTCTCGCGGAAACCTGGCATCGATCACGCATTGCTGTATGATTGGCATCAGGTTGTCTTCAACAAAATCCCGAACAGTTTGTTGAATCAGCCGTTCTTCCTCAGTCAACAATCCGTCGAGATGATAGTAATCTATTCCATCAAACGCCACAATTTTCTCCTTGATAAAGTCAGTCTTAAAAGATAGCCATTCCCCTGCTGAAATGCAAACTCAGTGGAAGCCGGTTTGGCAGCCGTTTGCAGGTATTGTCGGAATACGGGGTGGAGTGTCGAGTCTTGAGGATGGAGGAATGTCATGGAATTCCGGGCCGAAAGGTCATGTGTCTGAATACCGGAGGAAGTTCTTCGAGAGAGCTCGATTAAACATACGTTCAGTCGTGGGTGCAGATCAGGTTCATGGAACTTATGTTCACACTGTAGAAATTCGAGATGCGGGTAGAGGTGCTTTGCTTCCCGACGATCGCGTTCCCGCGTGTGACGGATTTTCGACAAATGTCCCGGAACTGGTGCTAACAACTTTGCACGCCGATTGTGCTCCCGTCTTTCTCTTTGATCCCGTCAAACGGGCTATCGCACTCGTCCATTCTGGATGGCGAGGAACTATCGGTGGAATCGCTGGAATCGCATTGTCCATCATGAGCAATCAATTCGGAAGCTCGCGCTCAGATGTTATTGCGGAAATCGGACCTACTATATCCACTTCGGAATATTTAGTTGGAGACGATGTCGCCGAGCGGTTCAGACGTCGCTTTGGTGGGAAAGTCGTTGCACAGTTGAAAGGTAGGCCCCATGTTGATTTGATTGCTGCTCTTACGGTTGATCTACTGGAAAATGGCCTGCGGCCGGATCACATCCCAGCAAGACCCAGCTGTACATACCGGGACAGACGGTTTCCCAGCTATCGGCGAGACGGCCGCGCGGATTCCTACCTCGCCTATCTATCGCTGTGTTAATATCGTTTTTTGCTTGCAAAAAAGCAGGACTTGGCGTATATTTATGCTGAATTCAACCTTCATAGAATTCGAACTCCCGCTATCCTTGCGGGAATTAAATTGACAAAAGGTCTGCACATGAAAACGGCGGAAAAATCCAAGACCAAGAAATCTGTAACAGGCCGTCCTTCCAGAAACGGCCATGCGATGGTCTCTGATCATCACGACCATCATCCCAAAGAAGTCCACCAGCCGGTCACCGCGTTTGATAACGCGATGGCGCAGTTTGACGAAGCGGCGAGGGTACTCAAGTTGAATGCCAGCCAGATCAACATGATCAAGTTGCCGCGCAAGCAGGTCCAAGTGAATTTGCCTGTGCGAATGGACGACGGAAGCATTCAGGTATTCACAGGTTTTCGAGTACAACACAACATTGCTCGGGGACCGGCGAAGGGTGGCGTGCGGTTTCACCCGGATGTGAACATCGAAGAAGTCAAGGCACTCGCATTCTGGATGACTTACAAATGCGCAGTGGCCGACATTCCGATGGGCGGCGGAAAAGGCGGCATCATCGTCGACCCTTCCACCCTCAGCGCGAACGAACTAGAGCGGCTCTCACGTCGCTATTTTGCAGAAATGCATGACATGTTTGGCCCGAATCGCGATGTTCCGGCACCCGATGTGAATACGAATCCGCAGGTGATGGCGTGGTTCATGGATACCTATTCCATGCATGAACGCGACTACTATCCTGCCGTCGTAACCGGTAAGCCGCTTGAAATTGGCGGAAGTCAAGGGCGTGTGGAAGCTACCGCGCGCGGCCTGCTGTTCACAATGCGCCGTGCTGCCATGGTCAACGGCATCTCGTTAAAGGGGATGACGGTGTCGGTGCAAGGCTTCGGTAACGTGGGGTCCAATGCTGCGAGATTGCTGCAAGATGACGGCTGCATCGTGGTCGCTATTTCTGACGTTCACGGCGCTTTTCACAATCCCAAGGGAATCGATATCTACGAGGCACTCAAGTACTCTAAAAGCAACAACGGACTGGGAGGATTTGACAAGACTGGGACTGCGAAGAAGATGAAGGGACCGCTCGAACTG
>CAZVXJ010000247.1:0-4923 GCA_964631675.1 uncultured Alphaproteobacteria bacterium | reverse complement strand
GCGGTTTGAATTTTTCCCTTGGGGGGAAACCGACGGAATTGGAGCGGGACTGGTGACCCGTTCCGAAAGCGGCCCGTTATATAACGAAATCCCCCAAAAAGGCAAGAGGTATTTCGCGACACCGGGCGCAGACTCTGTTAATCGGCCTGTGCGGGTAAATCTTTACGGGGCAAGGATAGAGGCTTCGACAGGCTCAGCCTGAAGTCGTTTAGGAATTCAAAATTCTTCGTAGGTCAGGGTCCTCGTGACCCTGACTCTCTTTTTTGATTCAAAGAGAATGTCAGTCGCGCAAGGAGGCTGACCTACCAAGATTTCGCGGCTTTGGCCGCACGGGTTGAAGGGTCTGTACGGTGCGCGGCAGGCATCCTGCCTTCCCGTTTGTTTGGGAGGTTGGGCTCCGGGGTGCCCCACCGCTTGCGGTGGGATCAGATTGGTAAGAAATTGGTGATGAGAATAGTGTCTGAGCATGAGAAAAACGGCAGGCCGGATATCCGCCGCCGACCAAACCGCAAGAAGCGAGGTGAATATTGGACAGAGTTTACAAAAGCGACATCCCCGCCATCGTAAAAGCCCTCGATGACCTCATGGAGAAGTTCTCCGGCATTGATTCCAAAACAGACTGGGTACGCCTACGCATTCAACCTCTTCATGAGCACGCGCTAAGGCTGGAGCGTTTGCTCCGTTCTCCCAAATTCGCGCGGGAGACATCCAGGTTGACAAGGGGCGTTTCGATGTTCCACGCGGACCTCGTTTACTTCAGGGAAAATATCAAAGCTCTAAAAATGATCCTCAAGTCCGGGAAGAAGCCTGTCCCGACTAGGTCTGGAGCGTCAAAAGGTACGAGAAAGAATATTGCTTCCAGAGGCGACGCATGATTCTGTCACCCCGGCGAGGGCCGTAGCCCAATCTTTGGGTGCCCCACCGCTTGCGGTGGGAAGAGATTGTATCCCCAATTACCGAGAGTCTTCCGCTCATCTATCTCAGCAACATCATTTTCTTCGACACTTTGTGACTGCCTGACTCAATCCTAAAAAAGTACACTCCGCTCGCGACAGAAAGACCGGAGTTATCTTTGCCGTCCCAGGCTACCAAATTATGCCCCGCGGGCCGGACAGCGTCGATCAGAACTGTCACCGTCCGGCCAAGCACGTTCACCACACTTATTCTCACGGTTTCCGATTTCGGTAGATCGTACGAGATCGTCGTCGACGGATTGAACGGGTTGGGATAATTCTGGCTCACTGAAAATTCAACAGGCAAACTGCGATCTTCTTCGTCATCTACCCCAGTTGGGGTTTTCTTTGACCACTCTGCCAAATAGGCTACTGCCTTGCCACCCGCGACGGAGAAATTGCCACCGACAATGAGGTTACCGTTGTAAGTACAGAGTGCTCTCACACCGCCGTTCACTCCCGATCCGAGTGGCGACCAATTATTACCGTCACAGGAGGCAATACGCTCTGCCGGAACACCGTCCACCGAATGAAACAGGCCGCCTGCGATCAGTTGATTATTATGTACAGAGAGAGAGAAAACAGAAGTTGAGTCGCCGATCATACCCATTCCGAGGGGACTCCAAGACTGGCCATCCCACAGTGCTATGTCATTCGCGGGTAGGCGATCAGCCGTTGAGAAATTTCCACCTGCAACTAACGTATTACCATAAACGGCTACAGCACTAATGGTACCATTTGTCCCCTTCCCGAGGGGATTCCAGTGCGACCCATCCCATGAGACAATGTTATGCGCGCCAAAGGTGTCGACGGCCCGAATGTATCCAGCAACAATCAACTTGTTATCGTAAACAGTGAGTGCATCAATCCAGGTATCATCTGGGTAGTAGTTGAGTCCTCCGCCAACAATTTCCCAAGTGGTGCCATCCCATGATGCGATGTTTTCGGCTATGGTATTTCCCGCACTCAAGAACCACCCGCCAACAATCAACCTATTGTCGAAAACTGTCATTGCATTTGTTCCTGGGATGTCACGACCGCCGAGACCGTCTTTGAGGGGCATCCAACCTGAATCAGTCCACACGGCGATACCGTTGACCGTTCTTCCGTCCGCTGCGGTGAACAGTCCGCCTGCGATCAACTCTTCCTGATAAATTGCCAAAGCAAATACGCTGTCGCTAACACCAGTACCGAGGGCCGAGAAGGTAGAACCGTTCCATTCGACAATGTGGTTTACAACAAGAGACCCCACCTTCTTGAATCCACCTCCGATTATTAGTGAATTCTTATACAGTATCATTGCAAAGACCGGACCGTCGAACTTCGCGACGCTATCGGAATCAAGAGTAGACCAATAGACGTCGTCCGGATCACCTACGGCACTTACCAAGTTGCAAAAAACCAGGACTAGCAATGAGGTCTTAAGAAATAATAGTGTCGCCCGCTTGCGCATTGTCTCGCCTTGAATTTGGCTTCCAATACAATCTACCAAACGTGGGCAACTTTGTAAATGACTATTTCATGATGGTGACGAATCTGGAACACGAATGGGAAAGGACAAACTAGGGCGTTTGCCGCCCACAACCTTGGTAACCCGACCTCTAGGTTGGACTCTTCGGAGTCACGGAAAAGGGGCAGGCAGGATACCTGCCGCCCACGAATCAGCTATTTGATTGAGCCCGAGCGTTGCTTCATCTGAGCGAGGACGTGATCGGCCTCAGCGTCGTCCAGTCCGACTGCAAATCTCACTGTCTTCATCCCGTAGTCAAAACCGATTCGGCCGCCGGTCATTCCGATCATCGCAAATGTCGACCGACGGTTTGTCAACCAGTTCTCAGTTTGCATGACCCGGAAATTTCTCGATTGAGAGATATCGTATTCCCTTTTCAAACCTAACCCGAGTGCCCGTCTATCAATGCTGAGCGAGTTTCCGGAAAGTACAATTGTCTCTATTCCGCTAATCATCCATACGAGCGATACAAGAGCAAAGGCCTCACCAGCCGCCCACCCTATTAGCCAGAAGTAGATAAACCAGTCGGTCCCGGTTCCCGCCTTAGGTTCCAGTACGGACTTCATTGCCATGCTCCCCCCAACGGTCCATCCCCCGATCCATGCAAAGAGAAAAATGATGATTAGGATCTGTTTGGGAGAAGGGATGACAATGTGAAGTTCCAACCCCTCTGAGAATATTCGCGCTTTCCCTTCAAATGGTTTTTCGACAGCCAACTTTCCCTCCCACCGAGCTTAATAGTCAAATGCGGCGCAATTGCACGTTATAGTTTTACCTGCACTGTGTCAATCTACCTACTTCCCTTCCACCGCGTCACTGGTTTGCTGATCGAGACCCGATCCCAGCACAATCGTTCGGGGAGTCAGAACGATATAACGATCAATCTGATCGTCGATAGTCACGTGGCGGGAGAACAAGAACGGAATCACCCATCCGAGCAACGGGAATCGCTTCGTCTGTTTACTCTTCACCACTTGAGAACTCCCCCCCAGAAGTACCGATTCACCGTCTTTGACAATTACCGTGTTCTCGATCATCTGACCAGACTTGGATTGGTCTCCCGAGTAATCTGTTGCGTTGAGACTGGTCAGCTCGGCGGCGACACGCATAGTCACAAATCCGCTTTCGGTGACCGAAGGCGTCACCCGTAGTGTAAGGCCGGCATCCAGTGAATCGGTCACATACATATTGGCATACGAGGAATAACGCGACACATATTTAAGGCGGGTGCCGTCGAGAATTGTCGCCGTTCGGTTATTCATGGTCAGAACCCGGGGAGCGTTTCTAACGGTACCGGCGCCCGATTTATCGAGCGCACTCATAGCGCCGATGATGTTCATGTTGGTGGCCACTTGTGTTGCTCCCATGGAACGAGTGTCGGAAGTATGTTGCTCCACCCAATTCGCTGATCCACTGAGCGAGATGCGGTCGAACATGCTGGCCCAATCGACCCCAATGTCGCTTGACTTATTCCGGCTGATTTCGACAATCTGCACCTGAATCTCGATTTGTTGCGGGGCGACATCGGTTGCGCTCATCATCTTTTCCAGCAGAGCGACGTCGGCCGAGTCTCCCGACAGAAGTAGCAGATTGGCGTTGGGGTTACTTTGCACAGAAACAGCTCGATCACTGTTTGGAATTCCCCATGTAAAGGCAAATTGACCGCCCGTTGTTTGCAATCCCAGGAAGGATAATAGCTCGTTGACCGGCAGATAGACTGGGTGGTATGTCGAAGTTGTGTTTCCGGCAAAGCTCTGTGACGACCAAACGCCAAACATGAATACGACAACGGCGAGTGTCACCACGAAAGTAGTCGTTGACTTCTTAATCACTCATTCCCTCCCGGAGAAAACGTGCTGACTTTCGCCAAACATAGTCAATTAAGTCTGAGATAGCAACGCCAAACTCCTGGCGATTTTGGGGAATGAAAAGACGAGGCGAGATTGCTTCGCCGCGACCGAGAAGCTGCGTCTCGCAATGACGATTCTTTGTCAGATGCTACCAATGGGGGCAGACGAGGGCGTCTGCCGCCCACGAAAAGGGATCCCTGTTACTATCGGTTGTCAATTGGTTCCCATGACACTTCCCATTGCTCGCCCGCCGATTTTCGCTTGATAGTCGTACCTACCGGGAATTCAATGAATGGCTCAAGTGACGGGTCAAGCTCCAAGACTTCGTGAAGCGCCCAAATCTGAGCCTTCACATGCTCATTCGCACCACACAAAAACTGCCAACCAGTGTCTACTTCATCGATTGCCGGATCCCTCACCGCTAACAGTATCGCCGCACCGCCTGCAACTTCACTGCAGACGAATACTGCCATCTGTGGCCCGATCTCCGAACACATTCGATCTCGCCCTCCTTACGCCGCCTTTTTCGCCTCTCGCCGCCGCGTGTGCGAGACGTGGGTCTTGCCCCAACTGCAGGCCATCTCGATAAACGGACGAAGCGAGCGGCCGT
>CAZVXJ010000246.1:0-4924 GCA_964631675.1 uncultured Alphaproteobacteria bacterium | reverse complement strand
CATTTGCATGGCACGAAAAACTGGGTTATCTTTGCGCGAATCCGGCGGATTTGGGTGAAGGGGTTCGTCTGTCTTTACAATCCCATCTTCCGGCTCTTGCCATGACAAATCAAATCCAAGCACTTGCATCGGTGCTATCCAATAGTGGTTTTAGGATTAGCGGAGCGCGTATTGACGGGTCAGAGGCATTGGGCCACGTGTTTCAGATTAGCGACAGTACGGGCCTCGCACATACGCTGGACGAGAGATTTCACAGGCTCGAACTGGTCGGATCTGAAGTTCAGGAACGGGAAGCAATGGCCCGGATTGAACTCCAGTCACGGCACCCTCACCTCCTGCGAGACCGTGTGGCCCGCAGCCTGGCAGCACTCCAATCATGCCGATTATTGTCAGCGGCGGAAGGGATTTCCCTGCTCTCAGGTATTCGACTCGGTCTGGATCTTGGATGGTTAACCGGACTGGATCGCCGGACAATCTCTATGTTAACTTTTGAGTTAAGCCGTGCTTTTCTGGATTGGCACGGTGGGCCGAAGGCCTCGATTGACCACAGGCCGCAACTGAGAGCGGACCGTGTTCGCGAGAAGTTCGCCAAAGTGCAATATACTGGATGAGAACGTGTCTCCATTCGGCTACGGTCAGGCAAACTTTTTGCAAATTCTGATTTCCGGTAGGCTGAACGTGTGTCCTTATTGCGACGCATCTTTAGATCTCTACCGGACTCCCTCTGAAACGAGCGCTTGCATTTCAGAGAGCAGGTTTGTAAATTGAGTCCAGCGCACCTACTGAGCTATCATTGAGTGGCGAAAAGCGCCTTATAGAGGATCCCATGCAAAACAAGTTTTCCCTGCGCGTCCAGCAAGTCATTCAGTATTCCCGCGAAGAGGCACTCCGGCTCGGCCATGATTTCATTGGTACCGAGCATCTCTTGTTGGGAATCATTCGTCTTGGGGACGGCTTGGCAGTGCAGATTCTCCATAATTTGGGCTGCGAACTCGAGGAAATTCGCGAATCGGTCGAGGAGATGGTGGATACATCTAAAGGCACGATGAAAATCGGGAACATCCCGTTCACGAAGCGTGCCGAAAAAGTGTTGAAAGTCTCCTACATCGAGGGCAAGAACTACTCGTCCGACATCATCGGTACCGAGCACTTACTGCTTGCGCTGCTGAAAGAGGAAGACTCCATGGCGGCGCAGGTGCTTCACGGTTTTAGTGTTACCTACGAGGCCGTGAAAGCCGAGCTCGAAAACCTGCTCCGTGGCAGTGGACAAAGCCAGCCGACCGCACCGGCGGAAAAATCCAAAACTCCCAACCTTGATCATTTCTCCCGCGATCTGACCAAACTCGCTCGCGAGGGCGGACTGGATCCGATCATTGGCCGCGATAATGAAATTGAGCGCGTGGCGCAGATTCTCTCGCGCCGCAAGAAGAACAACCCCGTGCTGCTCGGTGAACCCGGTGTCGGCAAGACCGCCATCGCAGAAGGCCTTGCGCTGCGCATCGTGCAGCAAAAGGTTTCGCCTGTGCTGTTCGGCAAGCGTGTCGTTGCACTCGATTTAGGCTCAATTGTCGCAGGCACGAAGTATCGCGGTCAGTTTGAAGAGCGCATCAAGGCCATCATGCAGGAGATTGAGAAGAACTCCAATATCATTCTCTTTTTGGATGAGCTGCATACCATTGTCGGCGCGGGTTCTGCTTCGGGTTCGCTCGATGCATCCAATATGTTCAAGCCGGCATTGGCGCGCGGTGAACTGCAGTGCATCGGCGCAACCACGCTGAAAGAGTACCGCCAGAGCATCGAAAAGGACGGCGCGCTCGAACGCAGATTCCAGAAGGTCATCGTCGATCCGCCGTCGGTGGAAGACACCATCAAGATTATCGGCGGCCTGCGCGAAAAATATGAAGAGCACCATGGCGTCAAGTATCCTGATGAGGTGATCGAACTGGCCGTTCGTCTTTCCGACCGCTATATTACCGATCGCTTCCTGCCCGACAAGGCCATCGATGTGATTGACGAAACCGGATCCTGTGTGAGAATCTCGCACATCGTGATTCCCGAGCGTATTATTCAGATCGAAAAAGAGATCGACAACATCCGTCAATTGAAGGAAGACTTGGTCAAGCGGCAGGAGTACGAAAAGGCCGCGATGCTGCGCGACAAGAAGATAAAGCTCGATACGATGTTGAAAGAGGAGAAGGAAAAGTGGGAAAAGAGTGAAGCTCGACCCGCGATTGCCGTCACCAATGAAGACATCTCAGCCACCGTCGCGCGCATGACCGGTATTCCGGTGCAGCAGGTCACGACCGGCGAGGGTGAGAAGCTGCTCGCTCTGCGTGAAACATTGAACAAGCGCATTATCGGTCAGGATGAGGCAATTGAAGTCATTGCCCGCAGTCTCCGCCGCGCTCGTTCAGGACTGAAAAGCCCGCAGCGTCCGATTGGAAGTTTTCTCTTTCTTGGCACTACCGGAGTGGGGAAGACCGAGCTGGCGCATGCGCTGGCAGAGTTTCTCTTCAATGATCCGAATGCGCTGATTCGCATCGACATGTCCGAGTATATGGAGAAGTTCAATGTCTCGCGCTTGATCGGCGCGCCTCCGGGATATGTGGGTTATGATGAAGGCGGTCAGCTGACCGAAAAAGTACGCCGCAAGCCCTACTGCGTGATCCTGCTCGATGAAATCGAAAAGGCGCATCCGGATGTATTCAACATCCTGCTGCAAGTGCTCGATGCGGGCGAGCTCACCGATGGCAGCGGCCAGCGTGTCGATTTCCGCAACTCGATCATGATCATGACCTCGAATCTGGGCACGCGCGAAGCGGCGAAGTCGCTGCAATTCGGTTTCAATGAGACGCGTACGATCAGCCACGACAAGATGTCGGGCAAGATGATGGAAGAGGTGAAAATTTCTTTCCGTCCCGAGTTCCTGAACCGCTTGGATGAAGTGGTCGTGTTCAAGATGCTGGAACGCGAGTCGATCGACAAGATCCTCACGCTTTACATCGAAGATATTAACCGCCGTCTTGGTGACCGCGTCTTGAAGCTGACGCTGAATCAAAAAGCGCGCGACGTGCTGATTGACAAAGGATATAAAGCAGACATCGGCGCGCGGCTGATGCGCAGAACAGTCGAGCGGCATCTCGAAGATCCGCTGGCCGAAGAACTGCTGAAGGGCCGCTTCACCGAAGGCTCGACAATCCAAGTCAGCGCGAAGGACGACATCCTAACCTTCCGCGAACTGAAAGAAAAAGTCGCCGAAGCCACCGACGAATAGACCTGCCGACAACTAAGCCGCCGATACGAAAATGTATCGGCGGTTTCTTTCACACTACTCATTCCATTCAAATTTTCCTTGGGGGGAAACATGAAAGCGATTGCATTTCTAGCAGTGTTATTGATTTTGAACGGCGCTCGCGCCAGCGTGGTGTTCGAACCCAGGTTTACCACAAGTTCTGGAAATCGGATTAGTATCTCTTGGGAAACGGCGTCCGAAAATCAAAACTCGCATTTTCTGATTCTTCGCCGCGATAGCACCTCAGAGTATGGCACCTTGACGACGCTTCAAGGCCATGGAACTCGCACTTTCTCGACCATTTATCTCTACGACGATACCACAGGCTTACCGATAGTCGACTACCAATACATGATTGTTGATGTCGATTCATCGGGAATTCAAACGGAGCATCCGGAATGGCAACCGTGGGAGCGGCCGTGGCCGACTTCATATCAGTATTTTATGTTCAGGCCAATTTGTCCTGAAGATATTTTTATCATATTTTCAAGCAGGTATGAACAGGGGCTTGCAGAGCACATTATTGTTCGCCGTTCGTTCGAGTGGCCTGAACGTGACACCGTTACACGATATGTGATTGAGTCATTCACAGATTCGTCTCGAGTTTACACGTTCATTGATACAACTGCGCAGGATCTCACCTATGACTACTATGTGATTGCCCGGGACGTAAACGGCGAATTTTACCGACCACTTTGGTTCCGAATCCCAGAGTGGCATTTTCCAGATGTCTATCTTAGTAGATGTCAATTAGAGCGGTCGACCGAGGGAGTTCGAATTGAGTGGGAAACTTCACTCGAGAATTGGTTGCGTTGTTTCAGCGTGCAGCGTAAGCCCGTGGAGGATTCTCTTTGGACGACCGTAGTAGAGGTTAGCTCTTCAGGACATCCATTTGGTGGAGACTATAATGTACTGGATACAACTGCAGACGCGCAAGTAACATACAACTACCGGCTTGGCTATCACCCAAATCTGCAAAGCATTTATGAAGAGCTATGTGATACTGTGTTGCAGGCCATTGCTTCGTCCGAAGACACTCACTTTCATCCTCATTCCTACTCCCTCTCCGCTTTCCCAAACCCCTTCAACCCCACTACCACGATCTCGCTTGATCTCGCGAAGAGCGGCGAGACAAAAATCATCATCTACGACATTGCGGGGCGGGAGATAGAAACTCTGTTTTCGGGAAATCTGACTCCCGGTGCGCATGAGTTTACGTTTTCGGGAGAGAGTTTGCCGAGTGGGATCTATTTTGCGCGCGTGCAGAGTGGGGAGTTTGGTGCGACGCAGAAGTTGTTGCTGTTGAAGTAAGAATTGTGCAGTGATAGAATGGCAATGGGCTTAAGCCCATTGGCTCGCAGATTCCGGGCGGGTTACGGCCGCAAACAGCATTGGCAAATTTTAGATTCGTTGGCCTAACCTGCCTTGGCGGGAAAGAAGAGGCGACCCAAAATCGGGTCGCCTCTTCCTTTCTCGCCGTCGGGGGTCTCCAGACCCACGATGGCAAACCATTCGCCATTGCAACTCCGGAGAGCCACAACGGCGATACGCTCACTTCATTAACCAACTCGGCCAGACGAAGAGCTTCTGCATGACTTCGACTTTCATGGTGCGGTTGCTGTGCGCGCAGAG
>CAZVXJ010000245.1:0-4936 GCA_964631675.1 uncultured Alphaproteobacteria bacterium | reverse complement strand
AAGTTTCTTCAGGCAAGGTGAACAACTCACGTTGAGTCAGCCTGGCTTCAGGAATAAGGTCGCTGATACCAACGCCTATCAATCTAACTGCCCGGCCTCGCTCATAAGCGAGGTCGAATAGTTTCCCGGCAACGGGGTATATGTCGAATTCATTCTGAACATAGCGGGCGATCCGATGACTGCGAGTCAACGTTTCGAATCCGTGATAACGAAGTTTCAAAGTCACGGTTCTGCCTAACATTTCCGCCCGTCTCAGGCGCCGCGAAACCCTTTCGCATTGCGTCTGAAGCCGGGCTTTGATTTCTTCGGAACTGCTCAGATCCTTACTAAAGGTGATTTCATGACTTACTGATTTTTCATCCTCCCGCTCATCCTGCCGCACCACAATATCACTGCCCAGGCCATTCGCTTTTGCCCAAAGCTCCTGGCCGAACTTCCCCATTCTGCGCTTCAGTATGTCCGTGGGGAATTCTGCGAGCTGGCCGATAGTGAAGATGCCCATACCTTCGAGCAGTGTTCGTGTGCTCCTGCCAACGCCGTAAAGATCCCCAACCGGCAGGTACCGGAATACTTCTCTTACCTTTTCCGGCGGCAGGTAAGTCAATCCATCTGGCTTATTCATTCCTGAGGCCATTTTTGCTACCAGTCGGTTTGCTCCGGCGCCAACTGTCGCCGTTAGCCCTTCGCGTGCGCGGATTTCTTGTTTGATCTTCATGGCAAGCGCCTCAGCGCTGCCGTGCAAATGCAGCACATCGGTCGCATCCATGAATGCTTCGTCGACAGACACGGGTTCGACTCGATCGCTGTATTCCAAGAGCAGTTTGAATATTTTTTTCGCCGCCGAAGAGTATTTGTCGAAGTCCGGCGGTATGAATATTATGTTAGGACAAAGTCTGAGCGCGTCAAGCGAGCTCATTCCCGAACGAAGGCCGTAGGTGCGCGCTTCGTATGAGGCCGTGCTGATAATCCCCTTTCCTGACCTGCTCCCGCCGACTGCAACCGGTTTTCCTTTCAAGTGCGGCTGGTGCATCAGTTCCACTGCCACGAAGAACTGGTCCATGTCTATGTGGAATATTGTCTTATGACTCATCTCTATCCCTCCAGGGAGACTCTCTGAACTCTCCATTCGTGTCCGCGCTCATTGTATACAAGCTCGTACACATCCGGACTGTCACTCATCACAGCAAAATGATGGTAATTGACTTCTCCGACCTCACTGGCCCATCCACCGTTTATTCGCTGGACCCGGTATATGCGATCACGCCAGCGAAACTTCAAGGGAGACAGTTTACCTCGCTGAAATAGCGCGATTACCTCTATCGATTCGTTTATTTCTTCGATTCGCATTTCCACACCGTAATATATTGAACTTATGAACAAATTCCCATTGCAAAGAATCCCGAACCCGCCGCACGGGTCGGGGTTCTTTTGTACGTCAGTTCAATTCCAATATAGTAATAATTTGAACGGATGTCAAGTGATTTTCTCGGAATCAGACGGGGAGATATTGATATATAAGTTGCTTATTCGTATTATCTTATATCCAAAAGTCGGAAGAACAAAGACCCAGAGTATGAGAAGAAACCACCATTTATTTCTTGCGGCAAGTCTCAGCTTGGTACTATTTATAGGTACAGCGGAGACAATGGCCCAGTCTCTGAGTGAGTCGACCCAGCCGCAACATTCATCCATTCACTCACGCGGTGG
Organism: uncultured Alphaproteobacteria bacterium; assembly: GCA_964631675.1. Taxonomy (GTDB): domain Bacteria; phylum Electryoneota; class RPQS01; order RPQS01; family RPQS01; genus CAZVXJ01. Next base: position 3,229 of record CAZVXJ010000245.1, on the reverse strand, counting down.
CCCTGACACATTCGGGTATCGATACGTGGATAACTTGCTCCCTGACACGGCAACCTATGAGTGGATTGAACTGCGCGGGGAATCGGATGTAAACTGGATCTCATTTGGCAATGCGAATGATGCGGTATCTGAACCTATTGAGTTGCCATTTCAATTCCCATTTTATGGCGCATACTATCCCGCAATGCGAATATCAACCAATGGCAATATTCAGTTCAACACAGCCAATACACATTACATAAATTCGTGTCTACCCTTCACACCGCTGAACGCTCCGATGATCATGCCTTGGTTTGACGATCTGGAACTCACATATGGTGGTGTCACCGACTCCAATCAAGTGGTGGGCGTGAAGTTCTTCGGAAGTGAATATGTCGTGATCGAGTTTGACTCGATTGGTCACTTCGACGGCGCATCAAGCTATAAGTTTGAAGTGATACTTTATGCCAATGGCCGCATCAAGCTTCAATACAACAATATGATCGGGCAACTCGACGATGCAACCATCGGCATTCAAGCTGATAACAATGGGCCAGTGCTCGAATATCGCTGCTTTTCTCTCGGACCACTGATGGAAAGTGGGCGCGTAGTTTGGATATTCGGACCGTCCGGACAAGTTCACGATTTCACCTGTTATGCAGTCAATGGCCCGATTGCAGGCAGAGTTAGCCCCCTTCAGTCGATAAACGTTGTCGCCCAGTTTTCCAACTATGGATTGGATCCTGAAGCTTCACCCGTAAGTTATCGCTTCAACGGCGGACCGATTCAAACCGAAAATTCTCCCGTACTTCAGCCGGGAGAAATCACACAAGTCGGATTTGCAAATGAGTTCGTCGTGCCGAACCAGAATGGCCGCTATCTGCTTGAGGTTTGGTCTGATCTTTCGACTGACGGAGACCGTGGCAATGACACGGTGCATGTGTCGCTACACGTAGGTTGTGAGGACTTCGTCGTTAATGCTCCGGGAGAATGGGGTGCAGAGACTTGTTATGAGGGTGCAGACTGCGCGATCCGGACTGGGACCGAAGTCATCTATGCCGTGCAGATTCCTTCAGATGGCTACTGGACTCTTAGCACATGCGATACACGCACAAACTTCAACACGCATCTTACGCTGCTCTCCGCATGCTGCGGAGGCAGTTTGATCGCCCAAAACGACAACCGCTGCAGGGTGACTGGACGGACCGAAACATCCACAATCCCATCGCAATTTCTGATGGCCGGAACCTATTATGCTCACATCGAAGGGTTTACCGGGGTCAATTGCGGATATGCGGTATTGAGCGTCCGTCCCGGTCCGCCATGCGTGCCGTGTCAGGGAGCAGACGTATTTGAGTTTGTCGAAAATCCAGCGGACACATCGTTCTATCGCACCGATCCCAACGGCGGCTGCAACAGCCAGCCGCCCGCGTTCCAGCCTGTACAAATTGGTCAGACCGTATGCGGGTTAAGTTTCTTCTACAATGGTACTAATGCGGACACGGATTGGTATTTGTTCGATGTAGCAAGCGAAGGTCCGTACTCGATCGAAATGTGGTCTGACTTTCTCGCCGTGGGGAGGCTTTGGAGCATGACGAATTGTGATAGCATCCAATCTTTGGCCGAGTTCTCCATCGGGGCGGAGTGCGAACACAGCGGCATCACAGTCAATCTTTCTCCTGGCGAGTACATTCTTTATGTAACTCCCCGGACAGATCAAGAGTCATTCACGATCAATCAGCTCCGGCGCTACCGCATGATGGTCTACGCAGGGCCATTAGCAATAGGAGAAACTCCCGTGTCCCTCGCTGAAGATTTCGAAATGCTCCCGGCATTTCCGAATCCGTTTAATCCGCAAACAACGATACCCTATCGCCTAAACCGTTCTGGCCGAGTTTCGATTGTTGTGTATGATTTGCAGGGCAGAGTTGTACGGGAGCTTCAACACGGCTTGCAAGCGGCGGGAGAGTATGAAGTGTCCTTTGAAGCGGGCGATTTCGCAAGTGGAATTTATTTTGTGCGCCTGTCTACACCGGTGGAAACTAAGACTCAGAAGTTGCTGCTGTTGAAGTAGCGAATGGAATTGTTAGCACATGCAAAGCGGGCGACTCTTAAGGGTCGCCCGCTCTATTGGATCTTGTCAAAGTAACGAGTTACTTCACCAGCGCCATCTTGATGGTACGGGAGTACTCGCCGGCATTTAGCGTAGCAAAATAAACACCGCTGGACAGAATCGAACCATCAAAGTATGCTGTGTGTTCGCCCGCATCAAGACGGCTGTCAACGAGCGTCTGGACTTCCCGGCCCATCACGTCGAATACTTTCAAACTCGCATGCATCGCCGCGGGAAGCCTGAAGGAGATTGTTGTCGATGGATTAAATGGATTCGGATAATTGTCGAACAGTTTGACCTCAGCTGGAACGTGAGCGGGTTGCTCCGATTCCGGAACATCCAGCACATTCATGTGCGCAAGCAAGCGCTGAATCACGAGGTCGTAGCGATCAGACCCTTGAGCACTGCCACAAGCGGCCTCCAGTGCGAACGCAAAATAGAATACCGTATAGGCACCCTCATATTGAATAGCGCCGGTTCCACCCTGTTGGTAATTGAACAGTGCCTGTGCCCCACCTATGGGAAGTATCTTGGACGGGCTCAAATTGCCATTGTTGGAGCAATTGCCGATCAGCACCATCACGAGAGTGTCTGAGATAGAATTTCCGGCCACGCCGACGATGTTTCTGCTTCCTGTCGCCTCTTCAGACTGTGCGTGCAGGTAGTCTGAATAGAATGCAGTCCCACGCAAGTCCTCGTCAATGCTCTGTCCGACGAGAATGAGCTTTCCTCCGCTATTCAAGAACGTGGTGAGAACCTGCTGATCAGAATCTGTCAGCGTGGTCGCGTTATCGTTGCCGCATTCCCATAGCACAACCGGGTAGTGCTGCAGCTCGGTTGTAGACATCTCTCCATCCAGCGTCGTGGACCACAAGTCGTGGCTGACCGCTGAAGAGTTCAATCCCGTGACGTAGTTATTCTGGTAATTCTCACCATTGTCATCATCTACCAAAAGCACCTGACCACGGCCCAATCTAAGCGTCGTCGTTGCATTCTGGTCGTATCCAATGGCCGAGGTGAAGTTCAAAGTTAGCTCGGCATCAAAGACCTGCCACTCGTAAAAATCGCCGGCCGTGACCGTGACTGGATCCGCCGAGTTGTTTGCCGATTGGCCGCCAGCAATGTTTCCGAGAAAGA
>CAZVXJ010000244.1:0-4943 GCA_964631675.1 uncultured Alphaproteobacteria bacterium | reverse complement strand
CCGGATGGCTGGGCATTTCCGGCATTCCATCAGATTTTGCAGACAGGAGCGCATACTGCTGCGGCCATTGACTATCTCCCGGCGAGCGGATTTTTTGCCACAACAGAAGTTCCTCACCTTGCTGCAGACGAAGAGGTGATTTGGCCGAAAATTGCCGCGGACATCAACGGAAATATTCATACGGTAAGCACGCAGAACGGCGGCAGCAGCCTTGACTACTACGCCAAAGGACTTCCCGTCTATTCAGACGAGGACGGTTCAGGTCTGGAAATCGACTGGGGTGACGGCTTCGTCGAGTGGGAGCCCGCTACATTTATTACCCTGGATGTGGCGTGTGGCCACCATTCGCCACGAGTAGCTGTCGCTTGGTTGGACGACCCGGGCGCAGCGGGCGACGGCGAAATTAATCCGACAAACGTCTGGTTGAAAATCTCCGAAGATGGAGGTGACAATTGGGGAGAGGCGATCAACGTCACTCAGCACCCGACGCTGGATACAAGCTGTGTAAGTTCGGGCGGAGATCCGGTGATATGCAACGGCGATACCATGCATCCGTGGATTGACCTTTCGATCATCATGGATGACGAGGATCAAGTTCACATCGCCTGGACGGCACACGGTTCCTTCTACTGGGACAGTTCAGGTTCTGCGATTGCGGCCGGTTATGTGTTTTCCAATATCTGGCACTGGGGAGAGGATCGCGAACAATTCAATCTGATACACGAAGCGTGGTACAGCCACACCGAAGTCGCACTCGGCGTCAACAATCTGATGGTGCATCGACCGAATTTGGCGGTAGATCCACTGACCGGCTACCTTTACTGTTCCTTCCAGCAATTTGACAGCATACACGCAAGCGCTGGGGGATATCCGCAGGGTGACGCGTGGATTTCGGTTTCTACCACGAACGGGCAAACGTGGTCGGAAGGCACGAATGTCTCCAATACACAAACGGGAGAAACTCCTCCCGCGGCAGGAGAATGTCTCAGTGAACGCGATATTAGCATTGCGGCTCTTGTGTCCGATGAGACAGTACACATGGAGTACACATTAGATTTGGATGCCGGTACGGGCAGTGCTACCACGCCGGAAGGGTCTCCAACTCTGAACCCAATCTTGTACATCCCGATTCCCACGTCTCAGATTCCGACGACTCCCATCATTAATCCGCTTCGAGCCTACAAGGCAGATTCCACCGGTTTCCCCTGGGATCTCTTAAGCGCGGAAGACCGTGGTGCCCCGGACATGCCCGCAGAGTTTGTGCTGTATCAGAACTACCCGAATCCATTCAATCCGTCAACAAAAATTCAGTTCGACTTAAGAACCGAGTCGCAGGTGACGCTGAGTGTGTTTGATGTGACGGGACGGCAAGTGGCTACGCTGATTGCGGAAGAATTGCTCTCTGCAGGTGTACACGTAGTCGAGTTCGATGCCTCGGATCTGTCCACTGGAATCTACTTTTACAGGTTATCCGCGGCGGGTGGCGAGCAATCGCACAAGATGGTGCTGTTGCGATGACCGACTGAGTATGAAGTAATACAACTGGCCGCACCATTCTTGAAGTGCGGCCAGTTGTGTTTTGGCCGAAATATTACCAGGTTTGTCCTATTCTAATCAGTTTGTATTCAGAGTCAGGATGCAACCTTGCAATGAAAATGCGACTCGCCTTATTCATGAAATTTCGAGCGAAGACAGGGATTCTTCCACTGACAGCTAACCCACGGAGACTCAATTGCCCAGAGTTCTACTAATTTCTGAAGATGGCGGAAACAAGTTAGATGAAGCCCACAAAGTGCTAAGGGCACAGCACCATGTAACACTTGTGCAGAGTTTGTTTGAGGCCGGTGAAGTCATGAAGCGGGAAGACTTTGATGTGATCATCTCATCAAAGGATCATGTGACGCGTGAGTGTGTCGGCCTGCTGAAATCCATCTATCGCGGCAGAAGAAAACAGCCGGTCATCTATTTCGGGGCTTCATTGGGATCCTATGTTGCATTGCAGCCGCTGGCCGAAGATGAGCCGCAATTCCTGGTCACTCCGGTAAACGATGAACTCTATGACGACCTGATTCATGAGGCACTTGGGCATGCCGCCTCAGCCAGGCTCAATGCCGATGTTGCTGAACTCTTGCATGCTCTGTTTTACCGCAGCGACTTCGGACAAGTCTTGATCGATGCGAATGGAATCATTCGCGATATCAATCCAAGCGCCGAGAGGATTCTCAGATTGAATCGTGCCAGCCTGATAGGGACACGGGCTCAGCAGTCGCTATTGGCAAATCATCCAACGCTCGATGCGGCCATGCAGCGCTCACTAGAGTCTGGCGGGCTGTCGTGGGAACATGATGTGCAGCTCGACAGACCCGATGCGAGTTCATCCAAGCTACATGTTCGAGTTCGAAGCATACTTGGACCCGACGGCCGGCCCGGAGCGATGGTTTTGGTCATTTTTGACCCCGAGTTGCTTGAGGTAGCATCCGGCACCGGGTTCTGGGGGAGTGTTCTAGTGGGCGACTCCCCTCAGATTCGCGAGGTTCGGCGTGCGCTAAACTTGGCTTCGAGTGACGACCTTCCGATCACGATTACCGGTGAGGCTGGTTCGGGCCGGCGTGTAGCCGCGCGGTTGATTCATCAACGAAGTGCCCGGGCCCGTGAGCCATTGGTTTTCATGGATTGTTCGACCGTTGCTCCTCAACTTCTTGAGGCGGAGTTGTTTGGCGGCTCACAAGGACTCGATGGCTCTCGTGCCGAAGGAAAACTGGCGGAAGCGGCCGGCGGAACATTGGTACTTCAAAGAGTGACCCTGCTCCCTTCCAAAATACAGATCTGGCTGCGCGAGTCACTGCGTAAAGGTGTCATATGGGTCAAGAACAGGGACGGCGCAGAGGTTTCGATCCGCCTGGTGGTCGTTGCGGATCACTTACTGCTGGAATCCGTTGCTCGCGGCCAGTTTGACGAACCACTTTATAGCCTCCTCCATGCGCATGAGATTACCATGCCGGCCCTTCGTGATCGCATTGCTGATTTGCCCGAAGTGATTGAAGTCATGCGCAGGCAGTTGAACGAACGGCTGCATCTGGCAATTCAGACTATCGACAAAGAGGTCATAGACCTGTTTTCCCGCCATACGTGGCCCGGGAATTTTGCAGAGTTGGAGAGTGTACTGGAGTCAACATTTCGAAAATGTGCATCCGCACGGATAAACTTGCTGCACGTGCCACAGCAACTAAGTTCCCGTGAATCCAGTGATCCCACTTCGCGACAGGTGAGACATGATGTCGAGCGCCGGGAATTGCTCGACACACTTATCTGGGCAGGTTGGAATAAGTCGAAGGCTGCCCGGCGGCTTGGCGTCAGTCGCGAAACGTTGTATCGCCGACTGGAAAAATTTGGAATTGAGATCAATCATTAACCTGTCGGATGTAAGTTGCTCGAACAGGTTGGTTACTTTAGCTCACAGAGAAATCATATTTAGAAATGTCTCTTGTTCCACCCAACGTTCAGTCATTAGTTCCTTATCAACCCGGCAGGTCGGCGGACGAAATTCGACGGGAATTCGGTGTCGAGCGTGTAGTCAAACTCGCTTCGAATGAAAACCCACTGGGTCCTGCACCGCGTGCAATCGTTCGAATGCTCAAGGCTATGGACGATTTGAACATCTATCCCGACGGTGGAATCAAACTCCGGCGGGTATTGGCCGAGCAGTACCGTGTCAAACTCTCCAATGTCGTGGTGGGGTCGGGCTCGGAAGCCATCATGTCAAACATCATTCGGGCATTCTTATATGATGATGAAGAAGTCCTCACTGCGGAAGGTACCTTCATCGGATTCTATGTGCTTGCACGCTCACGTGGTGTCAAGCTGGTCATGGTTCCGCTGCGTGATTTCCGGTTTGATTTGGAAGCGATCGCAAATGCAATTACCGCAAAGACCAAAATAATCTATCTGGCCAATCCGAACAATCCGACCGGAACAATGTTCTCCCGCGATGAATTTGAGCAGTTCATGAAACGGGTGCCGTCAAACGTGCTTGTGATCATGGACGAAGCCTATTTTGAGTACGCGCATCTTGAGTCAGGGTACCCGGATTCCATGCACTACCGAATGGACAACGTCATCACTCTGCGCACATTCTCCAAATGTTACGGACTTGCCGGAATGCGCATCGGCTATGGGTTTGCTCACGAGGATTTGTGTGACAATGTAAGAAAAGTGAAACTGCCGTTCGAGCCCTCAGTACTTGCAGAAGCGGCCGGGCTGGGTGCTTTGGAAGACCCCGAGTTTCTAGAACGAACGCTGGAAACAAACCGGAAGGGCAAAGTCTATCTGTCACGTGCATTCGATCAGATGGGACTGCGGTTTGTTGATACCGTTGCAAATTTCTTCATGCTGGAGTTTTCGGATGAAAGCGAGGCGTTCGGGATCTATCAGAAAATGCTGATGAGAGGAGTTATTGTCAGGCCGCTTGCAGCTTTTGGACTACCTGATTGCCTCAGAGTCACGATAGGAACAGAAGATCAGAACGCCTTGATGCTTGAGGCACTTCAACAGGCTCTTCCTGCGACGGTTTGAATTCGCAGCAACTAATGTTGTCAAACAAGAATCCCCGGTAGTTAGCCGGGGATTCTGTTTGAGCAACCTGCCCTAAGGTGTCAATTCAGTTTCATAAAGCGTTCCATCCTCAACATAGGCGACTCGCGTTCCGTAGCTGTTCAGCGCCGGGTCCCTGTAGTGGGCCGACGAAGATTCCAGTACGACCTTTGACGAGTTATCCTCCAGACGGTAGACTACAATTTGTCGATGGCCGCTAGTGTCGCGGGCGATATAGACCAGTGACTTCGCGTCGCCGGACCAGGCCGGCATGGTTCCCCGCCCAATCACGATAATCTCACCCGTGGCGGCCCGAACAAGCGAAATTGACTTGGACGGTTCTTCATCGACAA
>CAZVXJ010000243.1:0-4953 GCA_964631675.1 uncultured Alphaproteobacteria bacterium | reverse complement strand
GCCTCCTCAAATCGGGGGCTTTTCTTTTTCTAACGTCATGGAAAACAGACTGGAACTATCCTCCTGCTCTTTCGTTCAAAAAGTACGAAATTCAATGTTGAGTTGCAACGTGTAATCTCGTTCACATTTGACCCAATTACACCGGACAAGTTGAAAAAATTTATACGTAGCGTCCACATCAAACCCAATAAACTCATAAATTAAACCAGTGTTCGTTCGGTAATTTATGAGAACTCGGCTTCATCATTCATACTTCATATTTCATACCTTTCTTCGGGGACGATCCGGTTTCGACGGGATGCATGAATGGCATAGGGTGCAGGCGGAGGTTGGGATTTCCTCCTAAATAAAGTTCCAAAACTCAAGTGCCAACAGCACTTATGCAATGGCTGCCTAACCTAAAAAGTTAGCACCTGTCGCCCGGAGCGCGCGCTGCCGCCCCGGCCCCGGCATCACAACAGTAGCGCTGGTCCTGACGGGGTCGTGACGTCAGGACGAGATTAACCGCGACTGGCTTGCGGACGGCTCGTCAGCTGTCTAACCCGCGAGTAAGAAAAGAACAGCTGGACAAGCTTGTAGTACCCTGTGTGGTTCACTTCTCGGACGCGGGTTCGATTCCCGCCGTCTCCACAATTTCACCCTTGTTAAGCATAGACTTAACAAGGGTGTTTTGTCAAAATAAGGCAACGAGCAACAAAAAACAGGACAGTTTCAGGACAGACGAAGCGCGGGTGGAGATTAACATTGCTTAAGATATTGCAAATTTGAAAATTAAGTGAACGTTGTATGTAGTAGAACACGGGATTCAAGCCCGCCGTCTTGGAATCAAACTGTTGCAATCCAAAGCCAGGGATCGTATGGAAACCCTGATGATCGCAAGCTGATTTGGTGCTTGTTCCTCTTAATTATGATCATTCATTTTATAAACTCATAAGAAACAAAGACCACTCCTGGCAAGTCTTGTCAAGCGGAACTTGCATTGGGTTCACGAGTACATTATATTACTAAATAGTTATATGACCATGTTGTGATTATGAATCCATTCCACGCCCTCCTTCTTGCTCTGTTGTTGCCTGTGCTGGCTTGGGCACAGGAAACCTTGAGCGTACGACAAGCTATGCTGGACGCAGTCGCCAGGCATCCCGTTCTGAAAGCCGCAGAAGCCCGAGCACAATCGGCACAAGCACAATTGCGGCAAGCAAGCGGATATCGCCTGCCTTCAATTGACGTATCCGAATCTGTTGTGCGGAGCAATAATCCCGCTGAAGTATTCGCGTTTCAAATGAATCAGGAACGCTTCAGCATGGCAGAATTCGGGAATCCCGCGAACGATCCGAACAATCCTGATCTGCTCAATACATATATGACGCGTGCAGAAGCTTCCCTTCCTCTATTCACAGGAGGAATGTTGCACGCACGCACACTTCAAGCCAAGCGAATGGCGCGTGCAGCAGACCTCGAGTTGACAAGAACTCGCGAAATGGTCGCGCTGGGTGCCGCGAGTGCCTGGTTAGATTTGAGTAAGGCGCGCGAGTATCGCGATCTCATGTATCGTTATCTGTCCACCGCAGAGGCACATCAGCAGCGAGCAAAAGAGTTTTTCGATCAAGGAATGCTCGCACCATCCGACATTTTACGCGCAGAGGTCTTCGTCGCTGAAATGCGAGAGTACGCGGTGCGTGCTGAGGAGCAGGAGCAACTTGCACTTGCCGCTCTAAATTTCCAGAGGGGGCATCCACAAAATGAATCCGTTGTGCTCGCCGAGCAGGATGCATCAGGACTACTTGGAGCGGATACTCTACAGGCAATTGATCGAGCGCTGTCTCAGCGCCCCGATCTCCAAGCCGCACACGAAAAACTCAAGGCCGGTAAAGAAGAAGTGACTGTAGCGCGATCTTCATTCTTGCCGCAAATCGGCATCGTCGCTCATTATGATTGGTATGACCATGTTCTGTTTGGTGATAACGGCAAATCGTGGGCAATCATGGGTCAGGCGAAACTCAACCTATTTCACGGTGGTGCGGACCGCAATGCCTGGAAGAAAGCGTCGCTTGATGCGCAAGCCGGCGCGCAGGATGTCCGACGCTTTGAAGAAGGAGTGGAGCTTGAGGTTCGACAAGCCGTTGCCGGGCTGTCATCCGCAGAACTCCGACACAGCACCGCAGATGCCGCGCTGAAATCCAGCCGCGAAAATCTCCGAGTTGTTGAAGCTCGATACGCACAGGGCGTGGCACAGATGACCGACTTGCTGGACGCACAGACATCATTAAGAGAGCTAGAAGTTCGGAAGCTGACAGCTCTCTATGATTTACAGCTTGCCACATATAATATCCGTTTCGTTACGGGTCACTCTTTACTCAACGACCAGCCATGAACTTAAGAACTTTCAATTTCTCAGCGCTCTTAATTGCGTATCTTGTAGCGGGCTGTTCGCATGATTCAAAACATGCTTCTGCCGTTGACCTTTCTCTGCAGGCACGAACAGCAACGGTCTCAGAAAAAGAAGTTCCGCGCATCATTTCAGTGCATGGAACGATTCAGGCAGAAGACGATGCGATGCTTTCCAGTCGCGCAATGGGGCCAGTCATCCGTGAACGCGCGCGCCTTGGGGATCGCGTCCGTAAGGGTGATGTATTGCTCGAAATAGACGAGCGCATGAGCGGCGGAATGCTGGCACAGGCCCAGGGAGCCCTGGCTCAAGCCCAAGCGGCAGAAGTTCTTGCGGCCACAAATCTAAGAAGATTTCAATCCTTGTACGACGCGCAGGCATGTTCGCAGCTTGAACTTGACATAGCTGTCATGCAACACGAAACAGCTGCAGGTGCGGTGCGGCAGGGACAGGGCGCCGTTGACGCCGCTGAAGCGGTCACCAATGAAAGTACAATTCGCGCGCCGTTCGACGGTGTTGTTGTCGAGAAGTTCTTCAGCGTTGGTGATTTAGTTGTGCCGGGCAAGCCATTGATTCGTGTGCAAACGAAGCAAGGGCTGAACCTGACCTTGAGCGTCCGCTCTGCAGATGTTTCTCAACTAAAATACGGTACAGAAATTCTGTGCAGGCTTGACAACTCCAATCGTGAAGTCAAAGCAACGATCACTGAAATTGCGCCGTCAGCAGATCCGATGACCCATACGATTACCGTAAAAGCAAGATTGAACGATTTGGACTCGTTGGCGGCGGGATTTACGGCAACTGCCGAACTGCCTGGTGAAATGACAATTATGACTCTCGCACCGCGGTCAGCTATCTATTCAACCGGCGGATTACAGTTAGTGACAGTCGTTGACTCCGATGGCATTGCGCGCACTAGGGCTGTTACTTCAGGGCGCCTGCGCGGTGAAGAGATAGAAGTGATTTCCGGTCTTGCAGTAGGCGATGTGGTTGTTCTTTATCGTGTTGGGCCTATCGCAGAGGGCACACGCATTGAAAGGAAGAACGGATGAGCGACCACAGCTCTGAGCACATTCGCGATGAAATGGCTGCGCTGCGCCGTGAAGCAAAGCGGGAGAAGCTCTCGCGCCGAAAGATAGGCGCATCAGGTCGCCTTGCGGCTGTCTTCCTTGAATCCAAACTGACACCGTTACTTGTGGTCGCGTCGCTGCTGATCGGGATGTTGGCATTGATTGTGACGCCGCGGGAGGAAGAGCCGCAGATCAAAGTGCCGATGGTTGACCTAACAGTTGGATTACCTGGCGCAACGGCACAAGAGGTCGAGCGACGAGTCATCAGTCCTCTGGAAAAGGTGCTGTACGAGATCGAGAATGTAGAATATATCTATTCGACATCTCAGCCTTCGGGCGGCATGATAATCGTCCGCTTCTATGTTGGAACCGATCCCGATCAGGCCGCTACACGGATTCACGCAAAACTCGCAGCTTTTCAGGACCAACTGCCGGAAGGGTCAACGCCTCCGGTTGTCAAACTGCGGACAATCGACGATGTACCGGCCATTGCTTACACCTTGTGGAGTACAACCGCGTCGCCTACTGATTTGAAAAGAGTTGCGGACGAGATTCGAGCGGACGTTGTTACGCATCCGCGTGTGGCACAGGCGTGGTTAATAGGCGGACAGCGTCGCGTCGTGCGTGTCACGTTTGATCGCGACAAACTTGCAGCATACGAAGTATCGCTCTTGCAAGTATATGGCGCGATAAACAGTGCTAATTGGAAACTTCCAGCGGGGGAAATGACAGCCGATAACCGTACCACGGAAGTTCAAGTAGGCGGCTTCTTGAAAAACGTGAATGAAGTGCGCAATCTGGTCGTTGCAACTTACAATTGCAAACCAATTTTCTTACGAGATGTGGCAGAGGTGACCGACGGTCCTGACGAGCCCTCACAGTACGTTTGGATGGGAAGCGGACCGGCAGCGCCCGATAAGAATATTCCGGTATCTGGAATAGACGCGGCGGCAATCACCCTTGCAATTTCGAAGAAACCGGGCACGAATGCAATTGATTTGGTCAATGAACTTGATGCCCGCATTCGGGTTCTCAAAGAGAGTCTGATCCCATCTGATATTGCCGTAACAAAGACTCGTGACTATGGCTTCACAGCACAAGAAAAATCGAATGAACTGATCTTACACGTCGGGTTGGCGACACTGTCCGTAGTCCTCTTGATGCTGCTGATGTTGGGACGAAGAGAGGCAATCGTCGTCCTTGTCGCTGTCCCGGTTACCCTGGCTCTAACTCTTGCCGCAAGTTATTTCTTTGGTTACACGTTGAACCGCGTGACATTGTTTGCACTGATCTTCTCAATCGGTATATTGGTCGATGATGCGATTGTGGTGGTCGAAAACATACATCGCCACTACCAGCTTCGCTGGACCAACGCCAAACATGCCACGATATTTGGAACCGACGAAGTCGGAAACCCCACCATTCTGGCTACGCTCACCGTTATTGGCGCGCTTATGCCGCTGGCATTTGTGTCCGGTCTAATGGGTCCGTATA
>CAZVXJ010000242.1:0-4965 GCA_964631675.1 uncultured Alphaproteobacteria bacterium | reverse complement strand
CTGGTTGGGCGAATGCCATACTGCACAACCCCGCTAAGAGGAGGCTGAAGAAAGTCATCGTAACTCTGTTCATGTCTGTACCTTTGGGTTTGTTCGATCGGGCTCTCGCCAGCAATAATACATAAGCAATTAATTTATATTGCTTTGCGATCTCCGCGATCCTCATCTCACGGCCGCCAAGCACCCGGCCGCTGGTCAATTATTCAACTTAGCAAATATGGGGTATGCTATACTAATAATCAAGACTTTCCTCATAAAATTCCTGATTTCAAAGGAGTGCTGCAATTGGCACCTTCCGGCGTGACTCGACACCCAGAGGATAGAAATATGAGAAAAATACGGGTCTGCCGCAGGGCAGACCCGTCTGATTAAATACGTTGTTTTAGGCGACCTGGTATTTACCTGCTGTATTCGCTGGCGATTACGGCGTGGTCGAACTCACCACAACATAAAAAAGCTTGTCAGCTGAACCGACTGCTCCGACATCCGTAAACGTAGTGGCAGAGGTCGAACCTTCGAACGTTGTAAATGGTCCGGCCGGGTTATTCGCGCTGTAGATCCGATAGAAGGCCGACCCGGATGAGTTCCAATTCAAGACAATATTGTTTCCCGAAGCACGAATTACCAAAGCTGCAGGCGCAGCGAGAGAAGACCCAATCAGCCGAATCATACGCTGACCGCCGAAAGCGTTTTCGTGGCCGCTGTTTTCGCTAAACCACGCGAGATCACAGCCATCATAAAAATAGCTGTTTGTCCACGGCGTGTGGTCGTCGCGGCCAAATGCTTCAAATCGCCCGGGCACCGGGTTTTCAACCGAAACGTAAAACTCTCCGACCAGGTTAAGCGGGGAGCCATTTGGATCCTTAATCAGGACTTTGGCCCAGTGAAGTACTTCCGGCGGAGTGCCGCCCACCTCATTGCCAATGGAACCGGATGTTTCACTCCACAAGAGAGTTCCCGGCATGCCACCCGGGCCGTCCGCATTGTAAACATTGACTTGTATCTCGGAATGTATCGGTTCCGGGGAAATGGCTGCAATGGCAATCTGGACTTCACACAGCATGTAGGGATACTGCGGAGGCTGCACTCTGACTGCCCATTCAAACGAATCCGTCTGGGACCAGTTGAATCCCTCTGCAGAACCGTCATCGTAACTCAGAGTGCTGAATGCACACGAACCGACCTCAAAATTAAATGTGTCCGTTTGGGAAGTTAACAGCAACAAATCCGCTGAAGAGATGTAGTAATCATAGGAATTCTCGGCGAGGTTCAAGGCAGCCGAAAACTCATTGGGATTACCCGTTGAAGCCATTGCCACAGGGCTGAATGCTCCGCCGCCGGCAACACGCCAGTTCAGAACCGTATTGGGAGTACTGAAATCGTCAGTCACAAGCGCAGTGAATATCACGTTTCCAGGAGCAGCGTCGCCTTTCGGATCGTGCACGATCAATGGTGGCGTGTTCGGCACACTAATGCTGAAGTTTGAGTTTGAAATGTCCGTGGCAACCGGTGAATTCACGGAGGCGATGCGAACTCGCGCAGTGTTGGTTGGAGGGCCACCAAATACCACTCCGTAACTTCCGGAATTGGGCACGGTTGTAATCAAGTTCCAGGCGCCGGCTGGATAGTCACGGTTCACTTCAATCGTTACGTTTCCCGAGAATCCTGCACTGGTCCAGGTGACATTTTCAGCTGCCAGTCCGTCCAGCGTCTCACCCCCATTCGGGCGCGTGACCGTTACGACAGGATTCGAGATTGTAAAGTTCCCGTTTGAAACATCGGAGATGGTTGGTTGCGTGACACTCGTTATGCGAATGCGCGCCAGTGCCGCGGAAGTTCCGCCCGTCACCGTCCAACTCTCCGTTCCGTCGTTGATAATGCTGGTGAAGAGCGTCTCCCATACACCGACCGGGTAGTTTCGGTTCAACTCGATTTTCACGTTGCCGGTAAGCGCAAACGTAGTCCAATTGACCGAAACCAAGCTTCCAATGTACCAGGTTTCTCCGCCGTTCGGAACGTCCACCTGAATGATAGGATCGGAAATTGTAAAGTTCTGATCAGAGAGATCCGTTATCGCGGGATTGCTAGACGCAGTCACTCGAATGCGCGCCTGAGTAGTGGCCGGGCCGGTATGAGTCCAGCTGTGCGTTCCGTCATTAGCTGTATTAGCTATCACCGACTCCCAGACTCCACCGCCATTGCGGCTGAGTTCAATGTTAATGTTGCCGGTTAGACCGACTGAACTCCACGTTATCGGATGCGATTCTCCGATGAACCAGAATTCCCCGCCGTTGGGTGACGTCACCGTGAGAGTCGGATTTGAAATCGCAAAGTTCGAATCCGATGTATCGCCAATCGAGGGAGTATTGATGCTGATGATCCGCATCCGGCAGTTTGCTCCAACCGCCCCGGCAACTGTGTAGTTCTCGGTGCCATCATTTGCGGTATTGGAATTCAAACTCTCCCATGAGGCACTTGGATATGTCCGGTTCAACTCAATGCGAACATTGCCGCTCACACCGCTGCTGCTCCATGTGATGGCCCGTGTCTCGCCTACATACCACGTCTCGCCGCCATTCGGAGCTGATACGGTAATACTATTGGCGGCATTGGCTATCAGCACAGAGAGTGAATAAAGCTGAACCACATTGCTCGTACCGGAATTGATTTTAACGTGATATGTGCCTGCACCCGGAAGTGCAAAATTAGAGATGACTTCAGCCGTACCGGCGGGTTGTGCCGGTGCAGTGGCAATGAGGACGGTGCCATTCGTGCTGTACAATTCCAAATTGAGATTCTGGTCATCGATCGTGTTATTCGACGTGCCGCCGTCACAGTTCTGGTTTTGCGGGCCTTCCGTATAAGTGAGTCCCACAGGAGTCAGCGTTACGGTTGCCTGCTTATTGGATGCGACGGTGAATTTATACCAGTCGATGTCCGAGTTGTCGTCCGAGGAGAGATTTGTCAGTGTTGCTGTCCCATTACCGAGCGTTCCCATGTCGTATGCGGTCGTATTCGCGTCATTATTCTCGTACGTGTCACCGTAGTGCCGCTGGCCGCCTCGAATATCGTCGTGCTGCGGGCCGTCAAATCCCGTATTCAAGAACGGCTCCATAAGCTTTGTGCCGTTATCAGGGCAGACGTGATTCAGTCCAATACCATGCCCATGCTCGTGCGAAACGGTGTTTCGAAGCCAACGGAAGTCATTGCTCGAACTGCCCCAGCTCTCGGCATTGTCGAGAACCATGTCGCCCGTGTTTGGAAAGTAGTTGAATGCAAGAACGTTGGAGTTTCCGTCGATCGGATGTGAGGCAATGCGCACATCGCCCCGCACTCCGAGCACTCCGGCACTTCCCGGAAATGAGGCTCCGTCATCGGTGGTAGCAACGTATGTGATTCCGGTCAGTTCCGACCAGCGATCGAATACCTGCTGGAATTTTGCCTGCCACACGGCCGGACTTCCAAATATGCCATTCATGGTTGCAAACAGAGTATTTGCAGAGGTTGGTTCTCCGGCGCCCGGAGGAATCGAAACGCCGTCCGGGACGAAGCTGTAGGTGAGAATGATTGGATTGCCCTGTGAGCCCGTCGAACCATTCGCGGTCGTCGACCAGCGGGAGTTGGCCTGATAGTCCAGTGGATTCCCGTACTGACCGTACAACGCCTGACTTACCGCATTGACAATCGCCGGATCCGTTCCTTCGGCAAAACAAAAAGTGAGAGGCGGCCGGTCGGCTTCAGGAGTCTGAAGCAATCTCTCGATCATCCGTTGGTAGTTTTCTGGAAGAGTGCTGGCATCCACACCAGGAAGGTCAATGTAAGGGACTCCGAAGTGCCGTAGTGCCGCCCCACCGGGCTGGTTGGAACACTCGGAAGTGCAGAGGATTCCTCCCTCCTCTATACCAAAAACCGCCGGTGCACAAAGCACGGCGGCGAATACTGTCGCTAGAATGGCATACCGCATGAAGTGTCTCCGCTTTAGACAATGACTTAGACCCGGACACGTCCCGATGTGCCACACATCGGAGTCACAGACCTCCGGATCAATATTACCACGTATTCCTGTTGATAACTTACGGTTCCTGAATCTCTAAATCAAGCGCCGGACATCGCGATTTTCCATTTTGCACAATTTCCAAATCCTCGACCTGAAAAAATTGAGTACGGCACTCGGACGCACTTGCGCAATCTTCACGATTGTGTTATGTTGCCTAATGGTCACGTTTGTTGCGTGCCACGATCGACAAGCTATTGTTTTCTAAGGATTAATCCAAATGTCCAAGACACTCAGAGGCTTCGCACTACTCACCACAGCCGTCCTTCTTTGCCTCGCCGTCCTAACCGGAGGACAGGAACAACGTGCAAATCTCCAACCAACGGATGCAATTGCCTCCGGGAATTGGGTATCTGTCCATCCCGGTCTGGCCGTTTGTTTTGCTCCCGGGACGAGTGACGAATACATGCGAGAATGGCAAAATCGGCTGGAGCGGTCATATCGGTCACTGGATTTCAACATTGGCGATCGCTGGCAAACCACCGCAGTCTCCGGCGGTACGGGAGCTCAGGGAAATCCTATTCATATTACCTACAGTTTCCCACCTGACGGGACTCCGGCTCCGGCCGATGGAGGAGGTTCACTTCCCAGTGAACTGTTTGAATTGATGAATGGTGAATTTGCTTCAGAGCAGCAGTGGAAAGCCCTATTCGCATCGGTTTTTCAGAGCTGGGCCGATGTTTCCGGACTTACCTATAACGAAGACGTTGATGACGGAGCCAACGTGACAGGGGGTAATCGAGGGGAAATTGGTGTGCGTGGGGACGTTCGCATCACGAGTATTCCGGTAGACGGTGCAAGCGGGGTACTGGCCTACAACTTTTTCCCTGACAATGGTGACATGGTCTTGGATGCGTCCGAAAATTGGGGTTCAGCTTCGAACAATTACATTTTCTTACGCAATGTGGTTG
>CAZVXJ010000241.1:0-5035 GCA_964631675.1 uncultured Alphaproteobacteria bacterium | reverse complement strand
GATGTCTTTCATCATCCTGCGCACGGCTGGTGACGCCTCCTTCCTTCTACCGGGGCGAGAGGTGTTGCGACGGGTCAAATGAAAATTGAAAGGGTCCAGCGGCGAGGCGCTCTTCGAGCTGCGTCAGTTTGGTCTTGCCCTTCGGTAACACATAGACCTTGGCAATCCGATGCGGCGGAGCGTTTGGACCCCGCACCGTGGCAATCGCCACATTCGGCGCTAGCTGTTTCAGGGCCTTGTCCAGCGGCATCTGGCTCAAGTGGATCGTAATTCGTTCGTCCACCCCGGGAGCGACGATGACAATGGGAATGCCCGTTCCCTGGCCGATCTCCGCCAGGATCGCCGCGAGCGACGCCTCGGAAGCATCCAGCGAGAGTTCACGATCTGTCACCGTCAGGCGATAGGTACCTGTGGCAAGGAACGAGGTCCCTTGTGATGGCGTCGACTGCGCCGCCGCAAGGCCGGTCAGCAGCATCGCCCAAAGGATGAAACTTTGAGCACAAGCTTTCATTTTCGAAAAGGGTTGGATCTGCATGTGTATCCTCTCTTTCTCTAGTTGTCCCGGTGATCGCCCGCGCTCTCGATATTTAAATTCGCCGTGTGCGCCTTGAGCATATATCTTTTTAGATGGACCGGACCAACGAAGGGCTCGATTGTGAGTAGGTCCACAACGACGTCTATTCTCATAACTACTTTGGGTCTATGGCGAGCTCAATGGAGTGCACAGAACAAGATGCAACTCCACTTCTGATTCTCTCCTGGAACCTTGTAATGTGAAATAGGTGATACAGGTTCTTTTGACTTATCACGGTTAAGTATTTCCACTAGTGGTGTGTTCCGAAAACATCTACCTTGAATTCGAACCGTGTAAGGCTCTTTAGACATATCCTAAACGGAATGCTTCGGATGTTTTCTGGATAGCTAAGCATCCCATCACGGTACTCCGTGTCCAACCCAGTTGGGATCGTTAACAATGCGCCTAGTCCACCTGCACCATTATCAGCGTTTTGAAGCAGATTGCCATTAGAAAGCTCTGCAACTCTTACTACGAGGTTCGAAAGAGTAGGGCTACCGCTTTTTGCAGCCAAGGTTGCGGTAAAATTGAACTTGCCCACGAAGCCTTGACCGAGATTGAAGCGGCCACCGCAACCGGGAGAAAATCCTAAAGCCGAATGATCTTCGGTCTTATAGGACTGCTCCTCGGCAACCAAACCGACCCAAGGGTTAACGTTTTCCAAAAGCACGATATCGTCGATCACGGGACCATACCCGCCGTCGGTTAGACTCGTAAATGTCAAGTCCGTCGTAGAGCTTGTTGCTGTGAAAACAAAGTTCTGCTTGGTGAAACCCATGTTTTGGTTACTTCGTCCGGTCGTATTGAACAAGAATTGGGCAGATTCACAACAGCCTCTGGTTACCTGTAGCTCCTTTGTAGCGTGCCCCCCTTCTGGATTGCCGGCTAACGCAAACTGCACTAAGTATGTAGTGCCAGGTTGAGTCACGAAAGTCTGAGTGATAGCACCGGGTTCACTACCATTAAGATCAACACTTCGATTGCCTTCCGCTGCTTTCCAACGCGTGCCAACATAGTCCACGGTCCCTTTCGAGACCGTCCAATATTGAATAGCTTGACTCCCCGATCCGAGTGTAGTGAAGTCCCCAGGTGCAGGTCCTGTTTCGAAACTACCGTTAACAATATCCGCTGGGCTCGGTGTTGCAGATAAACTTATCTCAACTCCCCTCTGAATAGGATGTGCCAGCGGCCGCCCCAATACATCTCTATCGATCGTGCTGAAGAAATCAGCAGCTGCATTGGCCGAGAAAATACGGCTCTCCTCAGTACTTGATGCTGCGGTCACAGTAACATCTATTTCATATTCACCATCGGTTAACAGTCCACTTTGCTGTACGGATTTCGGATCAAACGTCCAATCTTCGTCATCACCATTGGTCCGTTCCTCGTCAAAGCCCAGCCTCATCTGAAACCGGGATGTTCCTGAGGAGCGGATTTGTGCGTCAACTTTTAGAACAGCGGTTGGATGTAAATCTCTCAAAAGACTCTTGTGCGTATTCAGTACCCCACGCAAGACACTTTTGATAGTCATGCGCCAACCATTTTGAGAATTCATCACGCGAAACTTCCTCGTACCAAAAAGGCCCATATTAGAAGCTGAAAACCCCAGGGAAGGCGACGCTGAATCGGCAAACACTCTAAAAAGCGCGGTGTCGGAAGTCAGATCTGTGATTTGCCCATCTGTTGCTGATACTCCAAAGGCGTAGTGTATCGAGCTTCGGCCTGTGGTTTCGCTGCCGAGCACGCCCACTCTCCACTGTTGGTCGATCCACTCAAAGGTGGGATGGCCCCAAGCCTGCGATGCAGCAACATTTAGTCCTAAGCACAGGAACACAACTAGTAAGTGAAATCTTTGGATAGGCATGGTTCGCTGCTCCTTCTTTTCAATGCATCCTTCTGTGCTTAGTCGTGTGCTTCGGCAACGCCGGGGGCATTTTCATTTCCTCAATCGAACGGGCCACCCCTCGTAGTGGTGTTTTATTCACATGAGAGCCTTGTCCAGCGGCATCTGGCTCAAGTGGATCGTGATCCGCTCATCCACACCGGAATATATGGTGACGATGGGAATCTTCGTGCGTTGCCCGATCTCAGTCAGGATGGCCGCGAGCGACGCCTCACGGGCGTCCAGCGAGAGCTCACGCTCTGTCACCGTCAGGCGAAACGTGCCAGTGGCAAGGAAAGAGGTCGCCTGTGATGGCGTAGACTGCCCAGCTGCAAGCCCTGTCAGCATCAAGCCCCCAAGGACGAAGCTTGCAAGACACGTTTTCATTCTCGAACAAGATTTGGTGCTGCACGGGCGTCATCTCCTTTCTGGTGCGGCCTCTATCTCACATGCGCGCTCGTCGTATGCGCCCTGAGCGTGGGTCTCTCACCAGATCGACCAAGCCATTCAAGGACACGCTGCCAGCATGTCAACAACATTTGCTTTCCCCCACTTCTGATTCATCGATAGCAGAAGCAATAAGAGTGATGTTAACACCATGAGCAGCATTGTTCGCGACACTCCACTGCTTCTATTCTCCAAGGGGGGTAGATCCAAATTGAAATAACATGGACCCCCTTTGTGTTTCACTCTACGATTCCATTTAGATCGACATGGAACTCAAACTTGTTCTTACTCGCAAGACCGATCTGAAACTCAACGACAACACTGTCTTTGGGTGCAAGAAATCCATCGGCCAAATCGCCTTGCCACGGTACCGCCAAAAACGATCCAACCCCACCCGGGCCGCCCTTTGCGTTGCACAGCATATTTCCACCGCTCAGCGTGCGGACCACAAATTCAAGATTAGAAAGGGTTTGCGGTGAAATGTTCCTAAATGTTGCAGAAATTGTATAGGTGCCAGCTTGCGCCGCCGGTGCACAGGCCGTCGCAACATAGTTTGTCTTGAGTGGCGGGTCCTTGGGGAAGGAGTTATTGACAAGTTGGGTCGGTTTAACATTCAGCGCGCTTGCAGTAGTTGGCGGATTGGTAAATGCAGTAGCCGTAAGCAGATTTGCTTCAATCACTTTAGGAGGCTCAAACGTACCATTGCCCCGCCCACGGAAGAACAATAGTTGGGCAGTCTCAGGGTTGCTGGTGACTGGGCCGTAGAGCCTCGCCGCGGAGATAATGTCTAAAATGCGATCATGGTCGGCATCATAGGCTTGAAACATCCCTCCCCCGGGCTGATCGGAACCGGAGTTAATATCAGGCCGAGTGTCGAACGCTTTGACTCCCTTTTGTGCGAACGTACCGTCGCCTCGACCCAAGAACAGATAAGCCGCACCCGCGTCCCCGTCGTCATCTTGACCTACAATGGCATCGACCTTTCCATCACTGTTGAAGTCTCCGAGAGTCATAAATGTGGCAGGCTGATTGGCAGTCGTGAACACGTGAATCGGAGCTTGGAAGAAGTAACGAATCGGACTCTGACGTACGTCTCGCGCCCCCCGCAGTAGATACACCTTGGAACTTACTCGCCCACCCTGTGCTTGCTCGCTGGCCAGCATATCCGCATAGCCGTCTCCGTCCACGTCGGCCATGTTACTGCTCTTACCAAGTGTCCAACCGGTAAAGATGTTGCTGAAATTGAATGCGTTCGGGTAGACAGTACCTTTGCAGTTCAGATCACGAAACGCTGTTGTCACTAAGCAAAGGTTTCCTTTGTCGATCCAATATTGCGTTGTTCCATCGGGCAAGCGAAACGGGCCATTGACGTTCTCCGTAAGGAAGGGCACGGTAACGGTGTTGGAAGGATTAGTACCAGCGGCGGGATGAACACCATAGGTCAGGCCAAGGCCGTAGTCACGGATCGGGTTCGGGTCGGCATCAAGTGTTCTTACAAGTGTGCGTGTGAACGTGTTGCGGCGCGGCTCGCGTCTGAAGGAGTAGAGTTTGGGCGGATTTTCACCGGTGGCGGCGACAAAATTATAATTGTCGATAATCGCAAACTCTGTGTAATTGACGCCCAAGTCCTGTCCCACCGACACAGGGGAATCAAACGTGCCATCACCGCGACTGAGACGCACATCAATCGAGTGTTGGTTGTTCGCTGTCAATAAAAACTCGCCGCAGAGTGGGAGAGACATTTCAACGGCATCGAGCGCCTTTTTTACTTCAAGGCAGTCCCCGCTGGTAATCCCGTCGCTTCCAATGAGATCCTGACACGACCTCTGTACGAAGTCGTAGTTATCAAGAAAAGTTGTGGCTGGACGTAGATATGTTGTCATCGCACGATAGTGAATCTTCGCTGCCTTCTTGAGACCAATCCCCGCAATGGTTTGCCCGTTATAGATTCCCCCGTCTACGATTAGCGCATAAGCGTGGGTGAGTATTGTGAAGTTATTATATACGGTTTGGAAATCTGCGCAGCCGGTTTGGGGATCGCTCACCTTTCCAGAATACCCACCCGACGTAGGATTCAAAAAATCGACAGGGGAGATACCCGCGTTAATGTTGCGGAGGACGTCCTCTCCCCC
>CAZVXJ010000240.1:0-5038 GCA_964631675.1 uncultured Alphaproteobacteria bacterium | reverse complement strand
GGCTTTGTTCTCTATCTGCCATTTCTGATCATAGACATGGTTGTCTCTTCGGTACTGCTCGCCATGGGAATGATGATGCTTCCGCCGGTCATGGTAAGCCTCCCATTCAAGATACTGCTATTTGTTTTGGTAGATGGATGGTACCTTATTGTTGAGTCGCTCGTAAAAAGTTTTCGGTAGGAGAACCATGTCTCAAGAATTGGCACTATATGTAACTAGTCAGGCTCTTATGACCGCGATCACGGTAAGTGCCCCACTTTTGCTTGCCGGACTTGTTGTCGGAGTGGGAATTTCAATGTTTCAGGCCGTTACCCAGATCAATGAAATGACGCTTTCGTTTGTCCCAAAGATCGCGGTTACCGGACTGGTTCTTCTTCTGGCAGTCCAGTGGATGGCTACAAAAGTCATGGACTATTTTCACTATGTTATTGAACTCATACCGCAGATTGCCAAATGAACACTCGTGAGCGGGTTGCGCTGTTGCTTCGCGGCATACAGTCGCTTCCAACACTTCCTGACGTCGCCGCAAAGTTGCTCGAACTGACCGCAAGTGAATCCTCTGCGGTGACCGACATAGCGGCCATTATCGAACGAGACCCATCTGTAGCAACGCGCTTACTCAAGCTTGTGAACTCCTCATTCTATGGAGTGCGCCGCGAGATTAACAGCATACAGCAGGCCTTAATGATGGTTGGAATGGCAAACTTACGGAGCCTCGTGCTCTCTTCATCGGTCATGCAGTTGTTCGAGCAATCCGGCAAGACATCCTCATACGACAGGAACGGGTTGTGGAAGCACTCGGTGGCTTGTGCCATAACAGCGAGAAGCCTTGCTCGGGCATCGCGAGTCATGGACCCGGATGTGGCGTTTACTGCCGGACTTATTCACGATGTTGGGAAAGTCATCATTGATAAGTATCTGCATGCAGAGTTCGAGAAGATCGTGCAAATCATGGAGACAGAAAACATCTCGATGTCTCAGGCGGAGCTCCGCGTCTTGGAGGCAACGCATGCGGAAATTGGCGAGCACTTATGCAAACTCTGGAATCTCCCCGAAATTCTCTGTGATTGTGTGGCGTTCCATCACAATCCGTCTGCGAGTGAAAACCACTCTAAGGCGGCTGCGTTGATCGGAGTGGCTGACTCCGTCGCGCGCGAGATCGGAATAGGCAATGGCGGTGGAGTCGGCATCGAGGACAGTGAATTGGATGCTCTTGTAAAACTTACCATGCTTGATCAAGCCATGATCGAATCCGTGAAGTCCGAGCTTGAAGTGTCGCTAAACGCAGATGTGGAGTCCTGCCTTGCACAGTAAGCGCCTAGGGCTGTGAGAATGCCCTTCGATACCGCTCAGCTGGAAATCTTTGTACTCGTATTTATTCGCATCGTATCTGCCTTTGCGGTGATGCCTGTATTTGGTCATTTGTCTGTTCCCGCAATGGTCAAGGCGGGTCTTGCCGCAATCCTGGCATTGCTGCTGATTCTAGCGATTCCATTCGCAGAGATACACTCCAGCGGAACAATCTTGGATTTCGCCCGCCTGGCGGTTCTTGAGACGGTTTGCGGTATCCTGATAGGGTTTATTGCTCAGGCGGTCTTCTTTGTAATCGAGATGGCCGGGCAGCTCACCGGGTATCAGGCCGGGTTCACATTCGTGAGTTCCGTTGATCCCAACACCGAAAGCCAGAGCACGGTCATCAGTCAGTTTTACAACATTCTGGCTATGCTGATCTTTCTGACCATCAATGGACATCACTGGATGCTCCAGGCACTCGCGGATAGTTTTCGGGCAATCCCACTTGGTGCGCTCGATCCGCGTCCCGAGATGATGTCATCCATTGTCGCCATGGCAGGATCGGTCGTGAAAGACGGAGTTCAACTGGCTGCCCCGCTCATGGTGACATTACTGGTGACAGATGTGTGCTTCGGATTTCTAACGCGCGTGGCTCCTTCCTTAAACGTCTTTGTATTGGGATTTCCAGTAAAGATCGGTATAACGCTGCTGATGATTTCAGCTGGACTGAACTCGATTGCAGCCGCCATGCAGAGTCAGATGATCAATGCCGCGGATCAGATGCCTGAATGGTTTAGAATGTTCACAGCGAAATGAGTTGGCTTAGAGACGACAGCAAGACTGAGAAAGCGACACCTCGAAAGCGCGAGAAAGTGCGCGGAGAAGGTAGTGTTGCAAGGTCTCCTGAACTCACGTCGGCTATCATGCTTTTTGTGTCTACCGTACTGCTATTTTACTTTGGGCCTTCCATGATGAATCGCACCAAAGTGATGATGGCAGAAATGCTGGGCTCGATTGGCCAAGTGGATCTGACAGTTGATGCCTTGCCACAACAACTGGGTTCCATGATGCTCTCGGTGGCTGCAGTGCTGGTTCCCTTGTTCGCGACCATCATGACCATCGGTGTGGCGGTAAATGTCGCTCAGGTTGGCTTTCGAATTACACCCAAGGCTGCCTATCCAAACTTCGCACGCCTGAATCCAATGACAGGAATCGGACGCCTGTTCAGTGCACATTCGATTGTCGAATTATTGAAGAATATAGTCAAAGTCGTCGCCGTGGCTTTCGTGCTCTATGCCATCGTAAAGTCACAACTTGGAGCCCTTTTCTCGCTTGCAAATGTCCCGGCTGCATCACTGCCAGAAGCCGCTGGTGGCATCGTCGGCGAGGTCATGCTGCTTGCAGCCCTTTGTCTGGTTGTCATTGGGTTACTCGATTATTTCTATAATCGGCACGAGCACGAACAGTCCATAAAAATGACCAAGGAAGAAGTGCGCGAAGAGGCGCGCCAGGCGGATGGTGATCCCGCAGTGAGAGGCAAAATTCGTGAAATCATGATTCGGAGGACGATTCAGCGCATGATGAAGAAGGTTCCCGAAGCTGATGTCGTGATCACAAACCCGATTCACCTTGCCATAGCTTTGAAGTATGATCGGGAGAAAAGCGCGGCACCTGTGGTCGTCGCAAAGGGCGCTCGAAAGGTGGCCGAACGGATCAAAGAGATTGCTCGGGAACATGGCGTCCCTGTGGTTGAAAATAGGCCTCTCGCCCAAGCCTTGTTCAAGACGGTAGAAATTGGTCAGGAAATTCCTGCAGAATTGTTCAAAGCAGTAGCAGAAGTGTTGGCATACGTTTACAGACTCAAGAAGAAGTATTTCGGAGTCGCCTGATAGAACATGGTGAAACCCACGGCAAATAAATCTATCGACAAGAAGACAGACTCACCTCTGAAGACTCTGCTCAAGCAGAGCGATATCTTCATGGCAGTGGGTCTCGTCGGAATCATCCTGGTTTTGGTGATTCCGCTGCCGCCATTCTTGATGGATCTGGCACTCGCATTATCCATCACCCTGTCACTGGTGATATTGCTGACTGCCTTGTATGTCGAAGAACCGCTGCGATTCTCGGTGTTCCCGAGTTTGCTTTTGGTTGTTACGCTGCTTAGACTATCGCTGAACGTGGCAAGCACGCGCTTGATTCTGGGTGATGCTTATGCAGGTGAGATCATCCAGGCGTTTGGCAGCTTTGTCGTGAAGGGCAATTACGTCGTCGGTTTGGTTATATTCCTTATTCTCGTTGTGATCAATCTCGTCGTGATTACAAAAGGTTCAGGGCGTATTTCTGAGGTTGCTGCGAGATTTACATTGGATTCCATGCCCGGGAAGCAGATGGCCATTGATGCAGATCTGAATCAGGGCATGATCGATGAGAAGGAAGCCCGCCGTCGCCGGGAGAAAATATCGCGAGAAGCTGATTTTTACGGATCGATGGACGGAGCTTCCAAGTTCGTGCGTGGAGATGCGGTAGCGGGGTTGCTGATAACGGCCATCAACATCATTGGCGGATTTGCGATTGGGATGGCCCAGATGAATATGGGCTTTGTCGAGGCGCTTCAAACATTTGTTACGCTGACCGTTGGAGACGGACTGGTAGCGCAGATACCGGCATTGATTACGTCAGTAGCCGCGGGTATCATCGTAACTCGCGCTGCAAACACGGGCAATCTCGGACATGATGTCACAGAGCAGCTACTCGGTTATCCGCGCGCAATCTATGTGGCTTCCGGTGTTCTCGCTTTGTTTGCTTTGACCCCCGGTCTGCCGGCATTGCCTTTTTTCATTTTGTCTGCAGGTTGCTTCGCATTAGCCCGCATGTCTGCCGCTGCACCGCGCAGCAGTGCCAAACCCGATGCAGAGACTGCCGTCACAAAAAAGAAGCCGGAGAAAGTCGAAGACTATGTTCTCGTCGATCCCCTCGAAATTGAAATTGGATACGGACTGATTCCCCTCGTTGAAGGCGGCCCAGGCGGGGATCTTCTGGAACGAATCACTCAACTACGGCGCCAGTTGGCAACTCAGTCAGGGCAGGTCATTCCGCCAGTTCGCATTCGCGACAATACTCAACTCGCATCAACCACGTACATCATCAAGATTCGAGGAACGGAGACCTCACGAGGAGAACTCAAACCCGGAATGTTGCTCGCGCTTAGCCCGGGGGAGGGCGCACAGCGCATCGAGGGAATTCCTACACGCGACCCCAGTTTCAATCTCCCTGCAATCTGGATTCAACGGCAGGACAAGGAACGCGCGCAGTCCGCAGGATATACAGTGGTGGAACCTGCTGCAGTAATTGTCACCCACCTCTCCGAGTTGATGAAACGCGAAGGTTACAGACTCATGACTCGTGATGCGGTCCAGGAGCTCCTGGAAGCAGTCAAGAGAACGCACAAGACCTTGGTGGACGAGTTGATACCCGGTCAGCTTGGTGTAGGACAGGTCCAAAAGGTGCTTCAGAATCTGTTAAAAGAGGGCCTGCCCATTCGGGACATGGCCACGATTTTGGAGACTCTCGCGGACTACGCTCCGGTTACGAAGGATCCGGAATTCTTGACTGAGGCTGTACGTGTCGGTCTCGCCAATGCAATTGCGCAGCGGTACGAGGATGAGCCGGGGAAACTGTCTGCCATGACCATTGATCCCAGAATCGAGCAAATGATCTCAGACGGACTTCGCTCTGCCGCGAAAGA
>CAZVXJ010000239.1:0-5081 GCA_964631675.1 uncultured Alphaproteobacteria bacterium | reverse complement strand
GGATATCACATTCGCGAAGCGGGTTCGACGGCAATTCAAGAACTGGCGTTTACACTTGCCGATGGATTCGCCTATGTCGAGGCAACGCTTGAGCGGGGTCTGGAAGTGGATGAATTCGCTCCGAGACTTTCGCACTTTTTCAATTCTCATCTTGACTTCTTTGAGGAAATCGGCAAGTTTCGCGCTGCGCGAAGAATCTGGGCGCGACGCATGAAGGAAAAGTACGGTGCCAAGAGCGAGAAATCGCTGCTATGCAGATTCCACACACAAACGGCCGGATGCAGCCTTACCGCTCAACAGCCGGAAGTGAATCTCATTCGCACAACCAGCCAAGCTTTGGCCGCTGTACTAGGCGGAACACAGAGTCTACACACGAATTCGATGGATGAGACACTGGCTCTTCCGAGCGAGAAAGCCGTTACCCTTGCCATGAGAACTCAGCAGGTGATCAAGCATGAGATTATGGCCGGATCGCCGATAGATCCATTGGGAGGAAGCTACTTTGTTGAGTGGATGACCGACAAGATGGAGGAGGGGGCGGAGGCGTACTTCGCACGTATCGAGGCCATGGGTGGCGTAGTTCCTGCTATCGAAGCCGGTTTTTTCCAGCGGGAGATTGCAAACGCAGCCTTCATTTATCAGCAAGAAATTGATCGCGAAGAACGTGTCATCGTAGGTGTGAATAAATTTGAAGTTGATGAGCCGGAAATCGAGATACCGATCCTGAAAATTCCGGAAAAGGAAGTGAGGCGGCTGCAGTCTGAGAAACTGGCGGGCCTTCGACGTTCGCGAGATTCTTTCCGCGTCCGTGAATGCATGGATGGAATCAAACAGGCGGCCGAACTGGGTCACAACTTAATGCCGCACCTGGTGGAAGCGGCCCATGCCTACTGTACACTGGGAGAAATGGTGGACGTCTTGAAGGAAGTATACGAGGAGTATGAGGAGCCGGTTTCCTTTTGATCAAGAGCTTCTTCATTGACCTGGCGAAGCACGGGCGGCCACAAATTGTGGGCCGCCTGTTTTTCTGCCTGCTGCTTGCCCTTACCATGTCCGTCGATGCCGCTCCGCTTTCGATGGGAGAACGCGGCGCGATCTGGGCTCGCAGCTGGAGCCTAATCCGCGAACGATTTGTCGATCAGGCGACTCTGGGCAAGGTCGATTGGGAGTCACAATTCTCCAAAACTCTGCGGGAGTTGGAAAATGCCCCGAATGATGTTGAGTACTGGCGTAAACTCCGCACAAAAGTATGCGCACTCAATAACGGGAGAACCCAGATCAAATTTCCAGGCGACTTGCCGCAGATCTATGACCTGGTTCCGATCAAGATGATTCTGGTCGGAAACAAGGTGCTGGTGAGCCGTCTAAGTTCGTCACCGGATGTTCAAGCCAGTCAAGTTCAAGTGGGCGATGAACTGGTTGCCGTTGACGGAGTTCCAGCGTTGGAGTTCATTCGAACAGAATGCATGCCGCATACACCGGGTTCTCGTGAAGGTGCGAGGCTCGCCTCTGCGGTTTCCAGAGTACTGACTGGAGACGTAAACAGTAAAGCCCAACTTCAAATGAGAACGCCAAGTGGGCGGGAGTATCAAACCAGTCTGATTCGCTCGAGCGGCCCGTATTTCAAGTATTGGCAAGACCTCGGCGAACCAAATGACGACGATGTCCGGTTGATTGACGGCAAGTATCAGTACATCAATGCGGGCTTCAATTTCACTTGGGATCTTGAGTCTGTGATCATGACAAGTCTTGACACAGACAAGCCGCCAGATGCTTTGATTCTGGATTTGCGGGAAACGGATTCCGGGATCGTAAGTGAAGGCGTGCTCTCGAGACTTGCCTTTTTCCCACTGCCACTTAATGAGCATCGCACGCTGAGAATGGTGCTGGTTCGCTCACAGTTTCAACAGGGTGCGATGGACTGGGATCATGTCATGGACACTGTCGCCGCCCGCATGGTTGCTCCGGAAGGACGAAAGTATGAGGGCAAAGTCATTGTGTTAGTTAGTCCGCTTACTTCCGGACCAGCCGAACAGTTGATAGAGCCCCTTGTATTCGCGCAGAGGGCAATTCTAGTCGGCGATACAACTGCGGGTGCAGGGCATTCATTTGCCGTGTTGCCGCTTGGTAGTGGCGCAATGCTGTCGGTGGCGATAACCGAGCCGATATGGGAAAATGGACATGGTAATGGTTCAGGATTCCCACCGAGTATTTTAGCCCAACCGACTGCGCTTGGAATGTCACAGGGTCGCGATGAAATCCTCGAACGAGCGCTCGAACTGCTACGAAAGTAGTTGCGCAGTGTTACGAACGATGCTGGCATGTCTGTTTCAGCATTGAATTTTTCAGTCCCGATAGCTCAACTGGATAGAGCATCAGCCTTCTAAGCTGAGGGTTCCGCGTTCGAGTCGCGGTCGGGACACAAAATGAATCCCCGCATAAAGCGGGGATGCCAAAACAGAAACTATATTTCAAAACTAGATCGGACGTGTCACTCTGGCGAGCCATTTTCGCTCTTCCGAGTTAAGATAGCGTGCGAGTCTTGTCTGTACATCGGCGTGATAAGTATTTAGCCAATTGACCTCGCCTCGTGTGAGCAAGTTCTTGTCAATCAGGCGCGTGTCAATAGGGCAGAGGGTCAGGTTTTCCAGTCTGAAAAACTGTTTGTCTGCACTCGACCTTATAGTGTCCACCACCGTGTAGACCAGGTTTTCTTGGCGCATACCGTACTCACCTGATTTGTAATAGCCGGGTTCGTTGGAAGTAATCATTCCGAGTGCAAGCGGTACTCCCGCGTCTTTTCGTTGGCCAATAATTTGCGGTTTCTCATGCACACAAAGAAACGATCCGATGCCGTGACCTGTACCATGCAGATAGTCGAGGCCGTCACGCCATAAGTACTGCCTGGCGAGCGAGTCGAGATGCATATCCAGCGTTCCTGCCGGAAAAGACGTGAGGTGTAGTGCCAGATGCCCTTTGAGCATCAGCGTGAATCGGCGTCTCATTTCACGGGTGGCATTTCCAACCAGTAGTGTCCGTGTGATATCGGTTGTGCCTTCCGGATACTGTGCGCCGGAATCGAAAACAACGAGCGTATTGTTGCGAATGACAGAGTTCGTTTCACGGGTGGCGCGATAGTGGACAATCGCTCCATTAGGCCCGGCTCCGGCGATGGTGTCAAAACTCGGCCCGATGTAGAGCTTGCTTTTTCTCCGAAACGTCTCGCACTTTTCAGCGAGATCCATCTCTGTTAGCCGGGTTTTCCCGGCGTGTGCATCGAACCAGCAGAGGAATCTTGTCATAGCCACGCCGTCCCGCACATGAGCCGTTATGGCGCCGCGAATCTCTGTCTGGTTCTTCATTGCACGCATGAGTACAATGGGAGATTCCCTGACGATGACTTTTCCAGCTCGCGATAGCTGCGTGGAAACCCATCTGCTGGTCGTTGTGGGGTCCAACCAAACGCGTGACTGCTTCGTTGCGAGCGCCTTTAGCGCTGCCGGAAAATACTTGTAGTGACGTATGGACACCTGCTTTGAAACAGCGCTTCGTACTTCGCGAGTCACTTTGCGCAGGTCAGTGTAGAGCACGACAGACTTAGCAGTCACAATGACGTGTGCAATAAATACGGGGTTGCACTGCACGTCGGAACCTCGCAAGTTGAGCAGCCAGGCCACCGAATCCAGTGCAGAGATTACGTGGGATGTCGCTCCGGCTTCGGCCATTGCTTTTCTCAATCTCGCTATCTTCTGAATATGGGATTCTCCGGCGTACTTCAGGGGATGAACGAAAACCGGATTAGTTTGCTCGGCGGGTTTGTCCTTCCACAGTGCATCAACAAGATTTTCCGCCACAGGCTTTAAGCTGATTCCATGCTCTGCGAGTTCGCGTTCAATTTTCTCGTACTGGCGAATGGACACCACCTGTGGATCGATTCCGACAATGGCGCCTTTGCGCAGTTGTGAGCCGAACCACCCCGCAATCGACGGAACTTCAGTCAGCCAGTTTCGCATCACTTTAACCCCAGACCCTGACGTTTCGCGGGTGGCCTGAAGGACGTAACGTCCGTCGATCCAGATGCCAGCGGAATTCAGGCTAAGGGCAAAGTCGCCGACTGAACCGGTGAAGCCACTAATCCACGCCCGCCTCTGCCAGAAAGAAGGGACGTATTCGTCCTGATGCTCGTCCGAACTGGGCACGACATAACCTTGGATGCGATGTTTGCGCATTAGCACGCGCAAAGCAGAGATGCGAGATTTAACATTCATAAAGGACTTTGTGGAGTGTGAGACCGTGGAACAAACAGGGTATGGTACTCTCTGCGACGAAGCTGAACAATCGGCATGAGTTTCCGCATTGAGTAAGCACCGCCTTGTTATTACGACTACGCTTAACGACAATTTGTTTCACGCAAAGCTGGCTCCGCTATTGGCTGCGCGCGAAGACATAGAAATTGTCGTAGTGACCGATCGCGCCGGACCGGAGTATCCTCGGCTCACATGGGTCTGGCCGCGCGGAGTGTGGAAACTGTTTGGTCGACTTGCCGGGCGAGTCCTACTTCTCGTCCGTGCTGCGATGCATCCGCGCACCAGAGTTGTTATGGCCTACAATGTCATCCCCCATGGACTATTTGCACGGCTTGCAGCGAGAATCCGCGGAGTTCCGCTGTGGCTTCATTTCATAGCGGGCAAAGCAGAGATTGACTTTGCAACCACGCCCCGGATTTCTCACAATCGGATGATCCTCCGCTCCAGAAATCCACGGCGGCTCGAAAAATTAGCACGCAGCACTGCAAAGAGCGCACAGAATATCTTTGTGCCCGGAGCTAACACTGCAGACTACTTGGCTGAACGAGGATACGCACGGGAGCGCCTCGTGCATCTTCACAGTGCCGTTGACCTGAGCCGGTTTCATCCAACCGGAAGTTACCGCGACATTGCGGTCTTGGTGGCCGCTCAACTTCGCGAAGGGAAACGACCGCTATTCACGCTGAATGTCTTGAAGCTCGTTCTAGACGAAATTCCCGGTGCTCGCTTCGTATGGATGGGAGACGGTCCAATGCGTGAGGAGTTTCTGAGTCA
>CAZVXJ010000238.1:0-5091 GCA_964631675.1 uncultured Alphaproteobacteria bacterium | reverse complement strand
TAGCCGTTAACTGCTCCGAACTGCTTGCCGAGGTCTGTTCCGCGGGCACCACCGCGTGATCATTGCTGTTCGTCGCTTGTGCTAGGGATGCCTCGGGCGCCGTAGTTTTCGGCGCACCCTCTGCAACCGCCGAAACCTGATGCCTTCCGGAGAATCCCATCTCCTTTGCTGAAATCAGGCGCGCCTGTGCGACACTGTCGCAGTCCGTTCCGGGATAACGATCCGAAATGACGCGATAGAGTGAGCAAGCGCGCACGGCCTCGGTCTCGGTCATTGCCCACAGCAGCATCTTATAGCGGGGACTGGCCGAAGTCGAATCGAGTATTGCACTGGCCTCTGAATATCTACCCTCGTTCATCAAGTCAATGGGCGACTTTGCAAGGGATACACAGGAGACGGTTAGCACGAGAATCAGGAGATTACGCATGGTAGGTATCCAATTTTTTGCACACTGGACAAAGCCACAACGGCTCGTGGACGACATGGCCGCACGAGTCACACTTGAATTGATAGGATTCTTTCATCACACGGGAGAGAATATCTCGCGTGAGTGTCATCACATGCTCGACATCACGAACATCGGCGTACAGCTGTATAATCCGGCGCCGAAGCCAGAGGCTCTCAGGATTTTGCTGGATGCCGTCTTGCAAAACGGAAATGGCGTCGCCGCGGTCGCCTCGTTTCTCAAGGAATCGCGCAAGTGCGGCATAGGCATGCACACTCTGGGGGTAGGAACGAATCAAACCGCGATAGAACTGCTCAATTTCGGAGAAACGACCCAAATCAAACAGATGTTTTTCCATTCGCTCAAATGCAAGGTGCGCTCTGGTGGGATTAACTTCAAAAAGTCGGCGCCAGATCTTGACCGCCTCCTCTATTCGACCCTCTCGAACGTAGGAATCTCCCCAAACGAGGTAGGGAGCCGGCAGTGTGGGGTCGAGTTTGATGGCTTCACGAAACTGAATACGGCCATCACGTTCCTTGTTTTCGGAACAGAATTTCGTGCCGTGCATGGTTTTCAGCACGGCAAGTTTTCTGGCATCCACAAAACCACCACACTGAAGCACACGCTCCGCGATTTCGAAAGCTCCCTGCCAATCTTGTCTGCGGACCAGCAACTCCAGTTTTTTTTCTAGCGCCCACTGATCCTTTTTCGCAAGCGACAGCACCTGCTCAATTGCTTCCAACGCGCGCGGTTGATCATCCAGCTTAAGATAGTCATTCGCCAGAGCGCGATAGATTTCGATTCTCTGGGCGTTTGTCAGGTCGGCACGAAATGTCAGAGTCTTATGAATCTTGAGGGCGCGAGGCAAATCCTCAAGTTCCGCAGAGATTTGACCCAACCTGACATACGCATCGACGTTGGAAGAGTCTGTCGCAACCGATTCCTTTAGCTTCTGCATGGCCTTAAGTCGATCGCCATCAAGCAATGCGCGCAAGCCTTCTGCGTAGGGAGTCACTGGCACAAATCCGGTGCGTTCCCGCCGCTGCATGTACAGATAAGCGCCGGCTGCCGCTACCGCGATCAGCAGCAGGAGTCCAAGCGATTCACCAAAGGTCAAGGCCGGTCCTCCTTTGTGGATTCGAAAGACTCATCTTCAAGTGCGAAGTGACGCAAGCGATCGAGTTCAACCTGCTGCGCGCGGTTCTCGCGCCTGAGTGACGCAATTTGCGAACGCAGTCTCAGCTGATTAATGGTGGCGACGACCATGCAGAGCACATAGCCCACAATCCCTGCGAGAATCAGCATGTAAGACAGCGGCATGTCCGGTGACGTCCAACCCAAGAGCCGCGCCGACACAATCTGGTCGGAATTCTGTGATAGAAATCCGACGAGAAAGAAGAGTAGGATAATAAACAGGAACCAGCGGAGTATCCACATGGCGGATCCTCAAGAATTATGAGTCAAACTGACTGGACGAGAATGCGAACTGCTTGATTCGCTTGGAAGCGAGGGTGGGACCCACAAAGTGGGATTGACTCTTCAGAACCAACGAATCCCCGAGTCAATAGGAATCTCCGAACATTAGTCAGGCATTCATGCCTTGTTCACAGCTGATGGTCTTAGGCCACACGGCTCGCGTGAAACGTAAAGCCAACCAGCTTTTCGAGAACGACCGGAATCAGATCCCCCGGCAGTTCTCCATTTTTTGGAACGACAACCGGTCTGAAGTCAGGTGTACGGCCCGTCCACATATCTGCATTTTTCGGTGCTGATCCTTCAATAAGAATGCACGTTTGACGGCCCAACTGCGCCTGATTGCGGCGTTCCGAAACTTGCTGCTGGTGTTGGATGAGTCGTTCAAGGCGCTCGCTCTTGACCGCCTCGGGAATATCGTCTGCCCATCGTGACGCCTTCGTCAAAGGGCGTTCAGAGTACTTGAACATGAATGCCGTATCATATTCAACTTCGCGCGACAGAGCCAACGTCTGCTCGAAGTCTTCGTCTGTTTCTGCGGGAAAACCTACAATGATGTCCGTGGATAGTGCAATTCCGGGCACTTTCCTGCGCGCGCGTTCAATGATTCCAAGGTAATGCTCGCGAGTATAGTGACGATTCATCCTCTCAAGCACACGATTGCTGCCCGCCTGAACCGGTAAATGGAGATACGGGCAAATGCGCTCATGAGCCCCCATCACATCGAGCAGTTTGTCGGAAATGTCGGTCGGATGCGAGGTCATGAACCGCACTCTTTCGACTCCAGACAAGTTTGCCACGGCGAGCAGGCAATCGGCAAAATCGGTGGTCTCCCAAAGATAAGAGTCCACATTTTGACCAAGCAGCATGACGTCTTTCACCCCCTGTTCCACAAGCGAATCTACTTCACGAAGTATGGACGGGAGTGGACGGGAACGCTCTCGGCCCCGCGTCCGCGGGACAACACAAAAGCTGCAGAATTTGTCACAGCCGCGAATGATGGTCACAAACGCCGTCACACCGCCGATATGCTTGGGAAGAATGTCATCATACAGTTCGTCGCGAAGCAATGTCGTCTCGAGGAGCCCCGGGGTTCCTGGCGGAGAGATAAATCGCTCTTCGAGCAGCAGTGGCAGTTTGCGATAAGAATCGGGGCCGACCACAAGATCAACAAACGGTTTCTCCTGCAAAATCTCCTGCCGTTTGGCTTGTGCCACACACCCGATGATGCCAATCACAACGTGCGGGTTTTTCTTCTTGAGTTGTGCCAAGTTGGCAAGCTGACCCAATGCACGAACTTCCGCTGTTTCGCGAATCATACACGTATTCACCAAGACAACATCGGCGCTCTCGGGCTCGTCAACAAACTGATATCCAGAACTCTCGAGCATTGACTCTATGGTCTGCGAATCAGAGACGTTCATCTGGCATCCGTACGTGCGGATGTACACCGACGGACCACCTGTGGCGGAAGCCACGCGCTTGTGGGCAGTGGATTGTAATAGATCCGGATGAAGCGTTACTAATTCGTGCATTTGAGTCAGGTAATTCGCACAGGGAGTTTTTGGCTCAAGTTAATTTCTATTGGAGAAACCGATGCCTTCCATGCCTCGATTTTGACTCCTGCCCCAACTGCAACACGCAGCGCCTTGCCGTAAACCGGGTCGATGGCATCCGCAGGCGAAAATTCTTCTGCCGCATGGTGCTGTACAACGTATAGCATTGCGGCTTTGCCGCCGCGTTTCACATGCCGGGTCAAATGAAGCAGGTGCTTTGTCCCGCGCTCGGTGATACTATCGGGAAAAAGTGCGAGACGATCTTCACACAGCGACACATTCTTGACTTCGAGCCACAATCCGGATTCAACTTGGTCCGGTGTCAGCCTGCCCTTCCGGCCATCACCGGGAACGGAACTCAAGACGAAGTCTATTCGTGTATCGTCGGCGATCTTGACTTCCTTCTGAAAATGACTGAATCGCCTGAATGCCGGGATACTTCGTACGCTTAGCGACTCCGCCACAATCCGGTTGGGCAGCAGCGTATTCACTCCGGTCCAGCCACCATCCACGAAAATCATCTGCCATGTGTACCGAAGTCTACGATCAGGATCTGGGTTCCAGCTAACCGCCACTGGCGCACCGGGAACATTGACACCTTTCATGCTCCCAGAGTTAGGACAGTGTGCCAGAACCAGCTCGCCGTTATCCAATCTAATGTCGGCAAAAAATCGTTTGTGACGAAGCAGAAGCGTCCCGAACAGGAGGGGCGAATCAAACTTCACCGAGCAATTGCACTACTTTTTCCACGAGTTGGGCACGCGTGAATTGGTGTTGTTCCGTCGAGCGCATATTCTTCAGCGACACAATGTCATTCTGACGCTCGTCCGGTCCGCAAATCACTACGAAGGGAATCTGCTGCTTGTCGGCATAGGCAAATTGCTTTTTCATACGATCATCATCGTACCAGACTTCAACATTCACGCCGGCTTTACGCAGTTCGGCCGCCAATTTTAGATTCTGCGACATGCCTTCACCATCGAAGCGCGCAATCAAGACTTTGGTTGTCGACGCAACCGGAGAGAACTTTCCAATCTGAGTTAGCGCGGTCTGAATGCGATCAAGTCCGATTGTCGTTCCGGTGGCAGGTACGCTAGCCTTCGTGAACGTCTCTACGAGCCCGTCATACCGGCCGCCCCCAGTCAGAGAACCGATGTGCGGATGGTCGGGCAGCACGGTTTCAAAGATCGGACCGGTGTAGTAGTCAAGGCCGCGAGCAAGTGTCGGGTCGAAACTCAGGTAATCAGATTCCACGCCAAGCTCGCAGGCAAAGTGATAGACTGTCTCGATTTCTTCGAGCCCCGTTAATGCCGCAGTGCTTGGATGAACAATCTTCCTAGCCGATCCAAAGTCCGGCCGTGATCCTGCCGACGCCGCAATAGAGTTCACAATTCCTCTGGCGCGGTCCGCCGGAATTCCTGCTGATGCAAATTCCTTCTCGACTCCGTCCCAACCTATCTTGTCCAGCTTGTCAAGGCATCGGCAGAATGCAGCGAAATGTGCGCTGTCTCCTGTAACGAATTCGGAGAGCGCTGCAAGAAACTTACGCGAAGACAATCGGATTCTGAACTTACCGAAACCAAGATCACGAATCACCTGAAAAGTCAGTGCAATAAT
>CAZVXJ010000237.1:0-5188 GCA_964631675.1 uncultured Alphaproteobacteria bacterium | reverse complement strand
GATGCCGAAGGAAGAGGCTCTGTTGGAGTGGCACGCATAGGCGTTGCAGAAATCACCACCGGAAAGAGTGACTCTCCGGAAGGACTCACGGCCGAGATCTTGTAATAATAGCTGACACTACTGCGCACCGACCCGTCATTGAAGCTGTAGTCCACCGGACCTTCCGTGCTGTCAGCAGCGATTTCAGTCAGCACCGAAAATACGCCGACCTCTTCGTAGCCCCGATAGATGCGGAACATCGTGTGGGCGGGGGACTGGCTGTCAAGACTCCAGTTTAGCCGTACCACGCCAGGGGAAACAGCATGCGCAGAGAACAGCGAGAGATATGAGGAGATATCCTCGCTTTGATCGGCACGAGACGGGGCTGTTAGTGCGGCAATCACCGTGATTGCAACTGCACCAAACATGACAGCAAATGACCTATGTGGTTTCAAGCTTTCTATCAAACGACAGTGCCTGCTGTCGTCCCTCCTGTTCATCAACGAAAAGCAAAAGAATAATTCCTGCCGCAAAAAAAATAATCAGCGATGCGACTCCCGCACGCAGACTCCCTGTAATCAGTACTGCCAGACCCAGTATAGCGGGGCCGATGGCACTGGCAAATCTTCCAGATATGCCGAAAAAGCTAAAGAACTCAGCTGAACGATTCGGTGGAATCAATTCCGCTTGCAATGATCGCGAAGCGGCCTGCGATCCGCCCATCACAACTCCCGCCAACATGCCGAGCATCCAGTATTCGCGAAGGGAATCACCGAACACCCCCAACTGCCAAGCCCATACGACCACCCCCAGCCAAATGATTAGCGATGAAAGTACGGCGCGTTTGCTGCCGAATTTGTCGGCCAGAAAGCCAAATAGAAGGGAACCTGCCAGAGCAATGGCTTGAATCATCAGAAAAAACATGATCAAGTCGGCATTGCCCATGCCTAACTCCTGACTGCCGAAAATCGAAGCCATAACAATGACCGTTTCAATCCCGTCATTGTAAAACAAATATGCGAAGAAGAATCGTGCGAACTGCGGCAGCTCTTTCAGTCGCCTAAGTACAATTCTAAGATCGCCGAGTGCGTGAGTCAGTTTGATCTTCGCCTTAGTCAGTGACTTTCGACTTCCACCCGGGACTCTGCTCAGTATGGGTATGGTAAAGACTGCCCACCAGATTGCGACAGAGAGGAAACAGTCCTGCACGGTGAATGCCCCCTCGCTGAAGCCGATTAGCTCCGGATACTGCAGCATCACGAGGTTCACCGCCAGTAACAGTCCTCCGCCCAAATACCCAAAGGCCCACCCGAGACCAGAGATTTTTCCGTAGTCTTCCGGCTCAGCTATGTCATAGAGCATCGCGTTGTAAAACACGTTACCGCCGGCAAATGCAAACTGTCCGAACAGAAACAGAATGCCTCCCCACAACCATTCGCCCTCGCCCACTGTGTACAATGCCGCGGTAGCGATTGTCCCGAGTGCTACGTGCACTGCAAGCAACTGTTTTTTCAAACCACCCAGGTCAGAAATAGCACCGAGGACAGGGGATGCTATGGCAGTTACGATCATCGCCGCCGATACAAACCAGGAAAACAAAGTTGCCCCTGGGATACTCGTCCCAAGAATAACTACACCCCCGGCGCCTCCGGCCACAACTCCTGCATAGTAAGCGTTGTAGATAACGGCGATTATCGTGGTTGCAAAGGCCGAATTCGCGAAATCATAGGCCGCCCAGGACCAGACTTCAGACGCATTCCTTCGTTTGAACGAAAAAAGTCCGCGCACTGAATCGGTTATCGGACCAATTGCATCGTGCGTGAAAGAATTTCGCTATCCGTGCTCATTCGTATCACGTATGTTCCACTGGATACAACATGATTGCCGTTGTCGTTCCCATTCCAATACACTAGATGAGTCCCTGAGGCTTGAGGCGAGTCCAAGAGTGTTCGGACCTCCTGTCCCAGTGAATTGTAAACGGACAAATTCACGCGCATCATTGACGGCACCGTAAACTCAATCGCAGTTCCGGGATTAAACGGATTGGGATAATTCTGCGCGAGCGAAATCCTGTCTGGAATGGGCAAGCCGAGATCTGGAGTGCTGTTCAACTCAAACCAATCCATCAAAGCCGCGAAAAACTCTGCACGGGTTGTGCTGCCACTGGCCCCTGAGACAGCCTCGATTCCGAACCCGAGGAAAAGATACTTGCCGGCACCGTACACACCGCTGACTCCGGCAACTTCAGGCTCAGTCATCGAATAGGTGAAGACAGGCTCCGATCCAGCTATCGGCCAAAGCGATGAAGTACTGTTTTGGTTGTTTGCTCCTTGCGTTCCCTGCAATACTAACCGCATGCTGTCGCCGATTAGCGGATGACCCGAAACGCCGAGTGCAGTGCGAACATTCGTGTCATGCGTGCGTACTGAACAGCTGAGCACAGCGGTCAGGAAGTCACTTCCCGTCGACAGATCTTCCGTGATATTCTGGCCCGATAGTAAGAGATGGCCGCCGGCATTCATGTAATCAATGAGTGTGGTTTCGTCCCACGGCAGCAATGTCGTCAATGAGTCATTGCCCGTAAACCAGATGACCGTTGGGATTCCGGCCAGAGAACCCGTCGCAGCTTCAGCACGGGTCCAATGCCTCACGTTCAACCCAAGGGACGACAGACCGTTCAGATAGTATGATTCGAAGCTTTGATCCACATCGTCATCAACCAACGCACACTCTGTGTGTCCTACAGGCATGTCATGACTGATCGGCGAATTTTCGGCTTCCACCGTGAACGTATCCACAGCTGTTACGAATTGAATCGCTGGCGTAAGAAATGCGAATCCGAGTCCCGCCATTAACCCAGTATTGCCGGTCGAGTAGTTTCCGTTCGCGTCAGTTGTCGTGGTGAACCAAATTGAATCGGCGTATGATTCATGCCGGAAATCGATCTGAACATCGGCAATCCCACTGCCATTTCCTGCGACGACCACTCGTCCCTGTGCACCGACCCGTCTCCGGATGTCAAGGTAGGTTCGCAGCGTGTCATTGGCTCTGTTTTCGTCGTCGTCTGAGTGAATGATTACAGTTGCAAGCGTACTGTCTGGAAGTGTCGCATCGTCCGGAATAGTGCAGGAAGGTGTGAAAGTAAGGACCGAATCATGGCCAAAAGCAAGCTCAACCGGTACATTCCACACACAGATCCCGACGCCTGCAGTCACAATCGCAGTGAGACTGGAAATACCGACATTAGCAACGCGAACTGCAAAAGTAAACGGAACACCCGCGGGATGGGGAAGTGACGGATCCGGTGAAATGACCTGTACGGCGGCGGCATCGAGCGCAGACAGATTGTTGATTGGCCGCTCCATACCCATCCAGCCCATATAGGCACTTACCCAAGAGTGATCATTTGCAGGAGAATAGGCGGCCCGGCCCGGGTAAATCCCACCGTCTTCATCGGTGTCCAAACCGATGAGGCTGTCGCCGATGTAGACCGCATTGTTCCAGTAGGTCGAGTCGCCGGTTAGTTCAAATGCTCGATGATGAGCGTTGGCATACCAGGCATTGTATGAGTGATTCCACGAACCATTGGATTCCCAAACCTGAAGATTCGAGCCATACTGATTCAAGAATATCACTCCGCTGTCCGGATATGCTGCGAACAAACTCGAAGCTATTCCCCAAAATAACGTTCCTCCGCACAATGCCCAGTCCTCCTGAGCCAGCCGTGTCGGTTGCTGCTGAACCCAGTTTCGAAGTACACGGCCGCGTGTGACAGTGTGATTGATCCAGTCCTGCCTGGCCCGGTATACGGCGTGCGAGTACATGCCGCCTAGGCCAAGTCCTTCCGCAGCAGCATTCAGCAAATTCAGATTCAGCGGATTTGACACCATCCACGCGGCACAATTGTCTCCGTAGATGTTCTGCGAGGTATCGTCATAGGCCTCACGGTATCTTTGCAATGCTTCAAATCCCCACCCGCAATTGTGAGCAGAGTAGTAGCTGAATGAACCGCCTTCATTCCACGCCGGATATCTCCAGCAGTATGCCCAAGCCCGGTCAATGCTTGCGTGGTATGTCGCTGTGTCGCCCGTCCAGATGGCGTACTGCGACCATACGCGAATTGCTTCCTGAGTGTTGTCCGTCTCGATGATATTCTGATCGCCACCGCTCTCGCCTTCTATCATTCCGCCGTTGTTAGGGCCGGCGCCGGTAAACTGCATCGAAACCAGGAAGTCGCACAGCATGCGATAGTGCAAGAAGTAGGGAGGAGGATCGTCCAAAGTGCGCCGCATACGATCCCGCCCTGTGTCAATATCGGGACATTGTTCCCGGACTCGCCGATCCGCTTCAATCTGTTCATCAGTCCACATCGGAGTAGCCGCGCACTCAGTCACGAAAACTGATGCGATCGCCAACAGCCCCATCCAGTGCACAATCAGAAATCGAAGTCGTGGCATTAGGGGCTCCTTCTCAATTGTCTGGTGTATTGCGGGGCGAGAGGCACTCTTACATAAACCGCTTGAAGAACTTCAGAATACCCTGATTCCACGCGATTCGATGCGTGATTCCAGAACCCTGCGGAATCTCGTGCTTATGATCAAGATACCACTGGTAACTGCGAATCAGCGCTTGCGCATTCGAGTACTTCGGCTTCCAGCCCAGCTTGGATTTGGCTTTGTCGATAGAGACAAAGCTGTCTTGGTCGGCCGTGCCGTAGACCCACTTGTAGAGCGGAGAGAGTTTCAACGCCTCGAAAATCTTCAGCGCCAGCTTAACTGGACCCGCGGGAGTGCCCCAAACCCGGGCGCCGTTGCCTGCGTACT
This sequence comes from uncultured Alphaproteobacteria bacterium, assembly GCA_964631675.1. Taxonomy (GTDB): domain Bacteria; phylum Electryoneota; class RPQS01; order RPQS01; family RPQS01; genus CAZVXJ01. Next base: position 386 of record CAZVXJ010000237.1, on the reverse strand, counting down.
TGCACATCTCGCCGACATCATCCCGCACCGTGCTGAACTGTTCGGCGCCCACATTGAAGGTGTCGTTGGCCACTTTGGCGTCGACCGTTGCGCCCAGGAATATTGCATCGGCCAAGTCGTCAACCTCCAGCAATTGATAACGGTTCTTCCCGTTACCTATTATTGGAATGCGCTTGCCGCTTTCGACCCAGTCGTATAAGATCTGAAAAACGCCAAGGCGGTGCGTACCAATGAATGTCTTTGGCCGAATCACACAAGCACACAACTTCTCGCGAAACTCGGCGCATACCGCTTCCGCCTGTATTTTGCTTTCGCCATAAGGTCCGACACCGTGCACTTTGTCGGTCTCAAACAGCGGATGGTGATCAGGAATGCCGTACACGGCT
>CAZVXJ010000236.1:0-5204 GCA_964631675.1 uncultured Alphaproteobacteria bacterium | reverse complement strand
CATGTATTTTAAGCAGCTGGAAAAGTGGGGCAAGATTACTATCCAAAACCTGCGCGGAGTCAACCTGCTTACCCTGATTCAGGACACGGATAACCGCCCGCAAACTGAGAAATTAGTCAAGCTTGTGCCGATGCTAAAGCACTACGACGAAAAGGGTAATTACGTGGGACTGAAACCGTTCCAGCCAACACATTCTTGAATATATCTTGATTCTTCTTTTAGATTCAAGATAATCAAGAATGGGGTGCAAACTGTGCTTAACTCTTGCCCGCTCAACCCCTTCCGCGCGCGTTTGGCCCACGCAGTGGGTTGAAGTTGCGTTGAATCCTCTGTATATTGGGAATGGTGCAGGATACAACAAAATCCCATGCGTGCTTGTGCTCCGTGCGGATTCATGCGCAGGAACGGCGGTCGGCGGATTAGGGCGAGTGGCTGCTTCAACCACAATCTTAGAAAGGCCGTACCATGGGAAAGTGTATGTTTGTTTTGTTGCTGAGTCTGGCCGCTGTGCAATGCGTATCAGCTCAAGTGGGCGACGTTGTGATTACCGAAGTTATGTACGATGACACGGCGGTCGGCGGCAATCCGGACCTGGAGTGGGTGGAGATTTACAATACAACCGATTTACCCATCAATATCTCCGGCTGGATTGTGAGCGACGGCAACACCTACCCACCGCCGTCAACCGAAGGCGCGATCCAGATTCCACCGGCCACTACGCTTGCATCAGGTCAATATCTGGTGTTGAGTTTTCTGCCGATACCCGAGATTACGGGCGAAGTTGTCGGCGTGCAGATCGACTCGTTCTTCAGCCTGAACAACAACGGTGATAACCTCGCACTGTTCACAGCCCCGAGTGGCGGCCTGCTGATTGACGGATCGCTTGGCATCGTCTATCCCGATCTCGCACTCCCAAACGGCGGCTACTCGATAGAGAAGCGGGATCCCTTTTCTCCGTGGAGTGGAGATTCATTAGCGTGGCAGCGGTCTTACAGCGCGTATTCGCCGACTGGCCGGTATCGCTTCTGCACACCGGGCGGTCCAAATTCGATCCATCCCGCGGCCGACACGATTCTCACGATTCCGCGACTTTATGCTCTACGCGATTCGCTGGCGGGAAATCCGGCGTGGGTAGTGTGTTCCTACACCAATCCTCACGCCAATTCGCTCTGCGATGACTATTCGTTTTCACTGCGCTACGAGCCGCAGCCGGATTCCTCCTTCATGCGGATTGTCTCCGGCTTTGTTGACCCCGGCGTGGGCAACGGCGCATTTCTGATGGTCTACGGCTATGCCACGGTGGACCCGGACACGGAGATGACATCGGGGGAGAATTTGCAGTTTTCGCTCTTGAGTTACACGCTGCTGGACTCCGGTGATGCGGAAATCGTGATGCCCGTAGTCTCACCGCCGCACCCTCTACCGCTGGCGGTGGAAGCGCACTGCACAGCGGCGCTCTTGATTGACGGCGTGTGGCAGGCGGGTGAGCGCGCAAACCTCCCAGCCATCTGGCATGACACAAAGCGCATCTACGATTTGAAGCGTTCGTGGAATTATGGAGTGGAGGGCATGCGCGCCTATTATTGGAACGGCGCTGCGTTCGTTCCGGGGGATATTCCCGCGTCGGTGCGGAGGCAGGCGGTCGTCGCTCACATGACTTCATTTGTCGCCGACACCGTGATTCCGCGCGCATTGGCGTGCAATCAGGGTCAAGGCAAGATGGTCTATGAAATTATGACGCACGGACACGGGCATCCGGGCGGGCCGGGGATTCCGGCGGGTTCGGTGTGCCTGCGTGAGCCCAATGTGATGACGCCGAACCAACTGCGCGACCTCATCGTATCACTCAGAGGGTCGGAGACGGATCGTATCGAAGTGGAGAACGTGGGCTGCTTCAGCGGGGCTCTTTTCGACGCGGAGCGCACGGCGGCACTTGACGTCTACGAAGAGATGCACATCGCATCGTCTACGAATGCATCACGGCCATCGTTTGGCGACGTGGACATCGGTGGTTTGCCTTCCCACGGCTGGTTCGCTGCTTTCTACACGGCACGCGCTGCACCGAACAACAAGGATTTTGCCTCCGCTGCGCTGGATGCGACGATTGCTTATGATGCATTCCTGGTCACGGCGCGCACGCACTCACTTGCTCGCGCAGCGGGTCTGCAAACGATTGCCGACGACTTGACCAAGCCGGTGGCCGTGCGGCTGGCCGCGGCGACACAAGCTGCACAGGCGCGCACTTCCGCGGCGCATCAACTGGCCGCACAGGGCCAGGAGCAGTATTTCCACACCGGCGTGATGACGGATTTCGCCAATCCCGGGTTCTACGGCAAGGCACGGCTGGTGACCTGCAAACCGGGCGGCCAATTGCGCTTCACCTTTCTGCGCAATCAGAATGTCCTGGCATCGGGCAATGTGACACTGACCAGTTACAATCCGGCGACGCGAGAAGAGAAGAAGCTGCATGACTGGAACTGGACCGTTCCCGGTCCGCAGCAGTACGGCGGAAACAATGTGTTCACCTATGATGTTCCGGGAGACGCCACGGGCTACTATTACATTGTAGCGAGAGGCAACCGGCCAAACTTCCGGCAATTCCGTTTCGCATTTCAGGCACACAACACCCGCCCGGCAATTCTGGAGACGACACCGAGCAATCCGGAAGACGGTGCAGGATTTCTGGTCGGCCGGGGCGATTCATCCAGTGCGGAGTTCTCCGACATCGTTGCGCCGCTGTATCAGGTTCATGACAGCATCGGCCAGAGTTTCATGAACTATCCGTCGGTCATCGGTCCGTCGGGCGTGATGGAGTTGGAAGTCTTCTTTGACGTGCTGGAGGAGAATCAGTGGTGGGACAGCATGGAAGTGGCGATTCAGGTGATGAACCGTGCGACGGGTTCGCTCAGGGTCGAGTGCACGGGTGCGGAGATTTCGGATCAGACGATTTCCATTCCGGATTCCGGCTATTACCTCGTCACGCTGGGCGAAATCAGCGGATTGGGAACGCACGAGCTCAGATTTTCCTCCTTCAACACGAATTTTGAACTGGATGCTTGGGAGCTGGCTACAGGATTGTCTCCGACGGATGCCGCACCGGGCGATGTCGTTGACTTGGTGATTCGCCGGGGAGGGATGGGCGTTCTGCTCAATTGGAGCGCGGCGGCGGGTGCGACAAGCTACAATATCTATCAGGCAACGATACCCGGCGGACCGTGGACGCTGCTGGGAAATACGCCGACTACTAACTTCTTTCATGCGGGCGTGGTGCCGCAGCCGCAGCTTGTGCGGTTCTATCACGTGACGGCGGTGAATTAGGCATATTTGTAGCAAGGCCCCCCCGTCCCCCCGTACACGGGGGGAGTTGATCAAACAATGCACGCGGGGGAGTTGATCGAAAAGGAAACGCGTGCCTCGGCAAAGAAAATCACACGCAGTGTGCTCGCCGTTGTGGGTCTCCAGACCCGCAATGGCAATGACGCGGCGGCAGGTGTCTGCACCTGCCCCGCATAGATAGTCACACACGCAGTATGTTCCGGGCACGTGAGGACACGTGCCTCGGCAAAGAAAATCACACGCAGTGTGCTCGCCGTTGTGGGTCTCCAGACCCGCAATGGCAATGACGCGGCGGCAGGTGTCTGCACCTGCCCCGCATAGATAGTCACACACGCAGTATGTTCCGGGCACGTGAGGACACGTGCCTCGGCAAAGAAAATCACACGCAGTGTGTTACGACACACGATTTCGGCAAAAAAAAACTGCAAACTCTGAACGGAGGACACCATGATTCGCTTACTTGGTTTGTTTGTTGTTGTTTCATCACTCGCGGCCCAGCCGCACCCCGACACGCTGTGGACGCGCCATCTTGCCGAAGCAAGCAGCGTCACGCTGAATGACCTGGAATGGAGCGGGCAGCAGCACTTTTTTGTCGCCGGAGCGGCGGTGGACGACAACGGCAGTCATTCCTTGCCGCTGATCTACAAATTGAATGACCAGGGAAGCACACTATGGCGCTATCCGCACACTAGCCCGCTCGACAATGGAACCGTGCGCGTCTGTGCGGCTCCGGACGGTGGCTGCTGGTTTGCCGGCGCGTGGGTGTCGGCGGATGGCGATGGAGACGTTCATGTCTATGAACTGTCCGCGAGCGGCCAACTTGAATGGACGTGCCCATTTCACATCGGCTTTGGCTATGAAAATTCGGCGGCGATTGCAGCGGCCGAGGACGGAGGTTTTTATCTTGCCTGCGCAACGTTCAGCAGCGAAATCATGAGAACAGGATTGTTTGTGGCCCGGTTCGGAGCCAATCGCGATACCCTGTGGACGCGGTTCATCGAGTACAACGGCATGCCCAATGTATCGGAAATCATCGAGCTAAACGGCGGCGTGGTCATTGCGGGTTTGCAAGGTTCTTTCGAAGTCTCCATTCCTTTCCTGGTCTGTCTGGACGGCAATGGAGGTACGCAGTGGGATGTTTTGTTTGAGTCGATTGGATTCGGTATGGTGTTGGGTCTGGATGTGGATGAAGAAGTTCAGGCAGTTTATCTATTCGTGCAGGACTGGTTTAGCTCACCCAATCCACTACTCGTGCACCGGGTATCGGCTCTGAACGGCGACGAGATCGGGCCGGTGGTATTGCAGTTTCCGGTGCAGAACTCCGATCCAACATACAGTTTGACGGGGCTGGAAGTTCGGGATAATGAATACGTAGTGACCGGAGTTCGATCAGTGTTGGTGCCGGAAATACGGAATTCGCTTTGCATTGGCAAGGCAGACAGTATGGGCATGCCGCTTTGGGTCAACGAACTGGCGAGCATGGACTCTTTGACGCAGAACTATGACTGCCGAATTGACAAGGCGCCCAATTCAAGTTACATTTTCGGCTCGACTCGGCAATTGAGTTGGGAACATCTCGCGACAATTGTGGTGTGCCGCACCGGCAGCGAAAGCGCCGGCGATTTGACTGGACAAGTGCGCGATGCGGCAACGCAGCAGCCGATCGCCGGAGTGACGGTGCGCACCGCCAATGATTCGGCGTCAACCACCACCGGCGCCGACGGAAACTACCGCTTGATTCTGCGGCCGGGCACCCACACGATTGTCTATGAGCGACACGGCTTCTGTGCGGACACGGTGGAGAATATCGTGATTGAAGATCACGAGCAGACGGTGCAGCACATGTCGCTGCTGCGGCCCGGCTATCA
>CAZVXJ010000235.1:0-5221 GCA_964631675.1 uncultured Alphaproteobacteria bacterium | reverse complement strand
GCAGTGCCATGTGGGCGGGCAATACACCGGCACTCCTACGGAGTGTTTTGGATGTCACGCAACTGATTTCACTCAGACCACGAATCCCGATCATGAAGCCTCCAATTTCCCGACCACGTGCGCGGTATGCCACAACACCAGCGGTTGGAGTCCGGCAGAATTTGATCATAATCAAAGTGAGTTCCCGCTGACCGGCGCGCATGTGAGCGTGAATTGCTTGCAATGCCACGTGGGTGGACAATACACCGGCACTCCAACCGATTGTTTTGCCTGCCATGCGCAGGATTTTGCAGAGACCGCAAACCCTGATCATGAGGCATCGGAGTTTCCGACGACGTGCGCTGTCTGCCACAGCACCTCCGCGTGGAGTCCGGCGGCGTTTGATCACAATCAGAGTGAGTTCCCGCTAACGGGAGCGCATGTGAGCGTGAATTGTTTAGAGTGTCATGTGGGCGGACAGTATTCGGGAACTCCATCCGAGTGCTTCGCCTGCCATGCGCAGGATTTTGCAGAGACCACAAACCCTGACCATGAGGCATCGGAATTCCCGACGACGTGCGCCGTCTGCCACAGCACGGCTGCGTGGAGTCCGGCGGCGTTCGATCACGGCCAGAGCGATTTTCCGCTGACGGGCGCGCATGTGAGCGTGAATTGTTTAGAGTGTCATGTCGGTGGTCAGTATGTCAACACACCTACCGCATGCTTCGCCTGCCATGACGACAACTATCAGCAGGCTCCTGATCACGCTGCAAACAGCTATCCGCAGAACTGCGAGATGTGTCACTCGACATCGGCATGGGAGCCGACGACGTTTAATCACGGACAGACCGCGTTCCCGCTCACCGGAGCCCATGTACTTGTGAATTGCGCCGCATGCCACATTGACGGACAGTTCAGCGGGACACCGACGGATTGCTACTTTTGTCATGACAATGATTATGAGGATGCGAACGATCCGAATCACCTCTCCGCTGGTTTCCCGACCAATTGCACAATGTGTCACAATACCGGAAGCTGGGATGACGCGAATTTTAACCATGACGGTCCGTATTTTCCGATCTACTCTGGCAGACACGAGGGCGAGTGGAATACTTGCAATGAGTGCCATACCAATCCCAACAACTACGCCGTTTTCTGCTGCACGAATTGTCATGACCACAATCAGAACGACATGGCTGATGAGCACAACGAAGTTGGCAACTATACATGGACATGCACTTCGTGCTTTACATGTCATCCCGACGGTGATGGTGATATGCCCGGTGTACGCAGGAGACCGACTCCGGTGAAGAATTGAGCATGCAGGTGCTGAAGGTTCTTGCCTATCTGATGCTGGTCGCCGGTGGATCATCGAGACTCTTCGCGGTCGAACTGCGCGTACACGTAAAATATGTCGCGCAAGATGCCATCTATCTGGACGCGGGAAAATCTCACGGGATATCGGTAGGCGACTCTGCCGTTGTGCTGCGCACAGACTCTGTCATTGCGGCACTCGAGGTCGTATTCGTCGCTGAGCGCAGCAGCTCTTGCAAACTGCTCACATCTTCCGCGGCCCCGCAGGCAGGGGATATGGTCTCCGTGTACATTCGTGCTGAGATTCTCCCAAATGCCTCGACGGATAGTGCCTTGCCGGACTCGCTTCCATCCAACGAGCAGCCTGCCAAGCCGCGCACGGCGGGCAGGCAAAACGTGTTACATGGGCGTATTGGTGTGCAGCATGTTGCACATCACCAACTTGACGGTGAGCGGGACGGTTACTCACAGCCTTCATTGCTTGCAAATGCGCAGCTATCCAAGCTGGGCGGATCTCATTACTCCGCGGCGCTCAATCTTCGCATGCGGCGAATCAACCGCGATCAAGATCCCGGAAACTCTTGGAACAGCCGCGTGTATACCGCAGCGCTCGCGTATGAAGATCCGCTGGCAAGAGTCTCGTATCAGGCGGGGCGGTTTACGGAAAATGTGTACAGCGCAGTCGGATACGTCGACGGCGCGCGCGCGGAATACAAATGGAACGATGAATGGTCAGTCGGCGGATTCGCGGGATTTGAGCCGGAGCCTGTGAATACAAAGGTGCACACCGACGTCACCAAAGCTGGAATCGGTACGCGCTTTGAAAAAGATATGAAATCAAGGGGCCGCCTGCGGGCTGCGGCGGCTATCAGCGGAATTTATGACAATGGGAACACGCGCCGCGAGTTTCTTCATCAGCAGTTCTCGTTCTCGCACAGCCAGTGGAACTTTTTCGAGTCGGCGTCGCTCAATTTCAATCGCGGGGATATTGAGCGGGCTGAGGGATCCTCGACGACTTTGACTGATTTGAATCTGAATGCGAATTGGCGGCCATCGCGCGTCGTCAATCTGAGTCTTGGCTATGACAATCACCGCAATTTTCATACAGAGGAACCCGAGAGTCTGGCCGACAGCTTGTTCGATGATGCAGTGCGTGAAGGAGTGCGCATGATGTTGCACGTCCGACCCATCGAGTCGGGTTATGTTTCTGCCGGGGGAACTCTCAGGGCCGTCGAGTCGGATTTTTCGCAGGGAAAGACTGTTACCGGCGGCGTTGGCATGCAAAGGATTGCACGTTCAGGGTTGTCGTGGGATGCATCGTTCACGCGCTACGAAAATACTTTCAGCAAAGGCTCGCAGCCGTCGCTGCGCGTGGGAAATCGAATTTCTTCGGCGTGGGATGTTTCGGCAGGTATCGGCAACGACCAGTACAATCTTGAGCAGGAAGCGGTCAGCATTAGTACGAATTGGTTTGAGCTGGAAACAAATTTGCGCATCAGGCGGCACTGGTACGGCAGCGCATCGGCGGAGTTCCGGCGCGGTGATATGTCCGACTCGAACCGCTTTATCGTGGAGGCGGGATATCGGTTTTGATTTTGATTCTCCCCCCACATCCCGTGGGGGGATTCAGGGGGGATGTGCAAACGCAAACGGGCGGCCAAGGGCCGCCCGCTCTATGTTCTGTCCGCCGTTGTGGGTCTCTAGACCCGCAACGTGTTACAACGTCCGCCTAATCGCCATTGCGGGTCTGGAGACCCACAACGGCGAGCAATCTTCTCCACACCTCTGCTTCCGAAATCTCGCCGCTGCCAGGAAGAAACTCCAGCAAAGCCGGAGCGTTTGCCAGCGCAACGACACGGTAGAACATGGCTGAGGCGTATAAGATAACACCGCTGTGGCGGTAGCTCGTGTCAGCAGTGAAGCCGTGATACCAAAACGGGCCGCCGCTCTGTTCGGAGAAGAAAACAAGATAGCGGTTCACATTCACCGCGCAGCCGCCGACGGATTCGGAAATCGGATCGCTCACGGATCAGTCGAAGCGACTACGCGATAGAATTTTCGGTCTGAAAGACCTATCGCATTCAATATCAAGGCGCTCGTGCCGCTGGTACTGGCTTCCAAAGTTGTAAATGCGCTGTCAGGATGAACATCGCTGTATATTCTGTAGAAAGCTGCGCCGTTGTCTTCCCACGTGAGCAAGGCGTCTGTACCGACCGGAAGAATTGTCATGTGCATCGGCGGCTGCGGAGATCCAAAGGATGAGATGTTAAAATCGGTATCCGAAAAGTCATACGCAGCGCCGTTAGTTGCCGTAATCCCAATGTAGAAATCTGTTCCTGTCGCAAAATTCGACGGAACGAACCAGTCGAAGTCTCCATCATTTTCTGTAGCAGCCGAAATCAATTCATAGCACAAGCCGTGCGGGGGATCTCCTTCGTACAGACGGATCTGAACTTCTGGAATGTTACCGGTTGATTGCCAGTTTATTTCTTCGAAGATTCCAGTTACCCAAATCTCCTCGCCGTTCGGTTCAGTTACTTCGATGTGTGCGTTAGAAATACCGCCACGTATTATGGCGACACCATTAAGCCCGCCTACTGCCCAACCACTATACAAATCCAAGAAGCAAACGTCATTCAAATAGTAAGGACCGATCTGTTGTGAACTCCAGGTTATCCCGCCGTCAGACGTGTGGTAGATGGTACCGGTCTCCGCGACAATCCAACAGTGATCGCTATCGGGACATGCAACGCCTTTGAGGTTGTACGGTGACACATTGAGCATTGACGTCCATGTTCCGCCAGCGTTTGTCGTCTTCAGGATTGTGCCCACGTCACCGACTATCCAACCATGACTCTGGTCTACGAAGTGCACTGCGCGCAAGCCACGAGATGTGCCGCTGCTCTGTTCCACCCAAGAAGCACCGCCGTTGCTAGTGTGGAATATTCTACTGCCTGATGTAGCCCATCCATTGGCCGCGTTGGCAAATGCTAGTTCAGTGAATTGGACGGGAATGCGTATTGAATCTTCATGCCATTGAGTACCCCCATCCGTCGTGTGGAGTAGGATACCCAACCTGGGACTACCGATCCAACCATTGGTAGTACTGGTAAACACCACACTAAAAAATGTAGTATTGCCAGCCTGATAAGTTGTCCATGAGTTTCCTCCGTTTGTAGTCCTCAGTAGTCTACCATTGTGCCCAACTGCCCAGCCGTGGCCAGCATCAACAAAGTCAACATCATGGAGTGCTACAGTCGTGCCACTGTTTTGGACTGTCCACGTAGCTCCACCGTCTGTTGTGTGCACAATCAAGCCATTCTCACCTACTCCCCAGCCGATGTTTGTATTTACAAAGTCAATTGCGAATAGTTTAGAGCCGGGGACAGTGCGGCTTCGTCTGTTCCATGTGTTGCCGCCATCGAGTGTTTGCAATAGTTCGCAACTTTCCCCAGAGTTGCCGCCAACTGCCCATCCGATTCCAAGTTCAGTGAAAACGATGTCAAAAAGGGTATGTGTCGTCCCACTATTCTCGGCTATCCAACTGTTGCCTCCATTGCTTGTTCGGAGAATTGTACCGAAATGACCCACAACATAGCCATTGCTTGTGTCACTGAAAAACACTTCGTATAGATCGGTTGTAGGAGTCCCACTGTTTTGCTCGACCCACGAGGCGCCTCCATCACGGGTGCGAAGTATCGTTCCTGAAGACCCAATCACCCAGCCATCTAATGAATTAACAAATTCCACCTCGTTGAGGAAACTTGATGTTCCACTTGGAACAGATAGCCATGATGCTCCCCCATTAGTAGTTCTAATGACAGTTCCGTATAGGCCAACTGCGAAACCCTGGTCCATGTCGACAAACTCCACATCCATTAAAGGTTCGGTTGTCGAACTGTTTTGAACGGTCCAGGTAGCCCCATCT
>CAZVXJ010000234.1:0-5247 GCA_964631675.1 uncultured Alphaproteobacteria bacterium | reverse complement strand
TTCTTGTCGTTGTTGCATGTAGTACAAATTCTGATGATTCGTTTGGAATTATCACTATTTCATCGCTAGGATCGACGCCACTTATATCACACAAGACAGTCCTGCTAACGTTCGCTTCGACGTTGGGTAAAAAAATCCTAGGCGGCGAAATGTTTAGCCTGCTTTTGACACGTAAATGTACGGGAACTGTTAACACTATTCCTTTATACTTTATGCGAACATCGCGCAAAAGTTCGCCCGTTGGAGCATCCGGATTCACAATTGCCGCTAGCCTCTTGCCACCGGGGTCTATGCGAGTCTTTATGTACGAGAAATTACTTTCGCTGGTTAAGTCCTTCTCGTCGTCTGGCGCATTGCCGAGTCCATCAGCAAAATCGAGGATTATACTCTGAATAGCAGGTAAGTCAGACCTATCGATTGTTCCAAAGTCAAGAGTTGCAGGGGAGAACGTCACAAGATCAGCCGCTTGACCTTCGAAAACAAGGTTCGTAATATGAGCGCTTAAGTCGTTTGACTCAAGCGCGACTACACTCCGGAAGCGGGATGCACTAGATGGGACTTCCATTCGCACATGAATTGCGCCACGTTCGTTGGGAGTGAAAACGCCCTTATCGAGCCATGCTGACGTACAACCGCACGATGTCTTCACGACTTTGAGGCTTAGAGGCGCGTTGCCTCTATTGTGAAAATAGACTTTCTTTTCAAAGCGTTGTCCGCGCCAGACGCGTCCTAAATCAACCTGGGTGGGCACTTCCAATCTTGGGGTTACGGTACCCAAGTATGGAGCCAATGTTCGACCCAACCCCAAGCCCGTCAGAACGATTCCTGCAACTGCGAGCGTTTTGGGAACTCTTCTCGGGGCAAGCGCAAGACATAATTTACGCATTGCATCGCAAAGATTACTCTCCATGTCCGCGGATGACTTCCGAAGGACATTCATCAATGGAAACGGTGCTCGTCGAGCGCTGGCGTTTCACACTTCTGTGAAAGACCGCCAGCCCCCCAATAAGCAATATCACACCGATTACCATAATGAAATACGGATGCGACAACAAAGAGTACACTAGGCTCGAGTTGGTCGAACCCGTGAGACCAGATGTAGGAGTATTTTCGGGGGCATTTCCTGCTGTCGATGAGCTACTATTGGTGGGCAGTTGCTTAGGAAGTAAGGTCTTCACAAAAGCTTCGTCATTCGGAATCGCGAAACTGTTCTTGCCGTCGTCCTCGTCAATATAAACTTTCGCTTGTAATGGAGAAAGAGTAAAAAGCGAATCTAATACGGGCTGATTGATGGATAACGAGTCGGGAGTTATTCTAGTTTCATATATCCAATTTTCATGACCAGAGGCATATACCACTTCACGCAATTTTAGTGGGAAATGAACGGTTTGACCAGTTTCGAGCTGGACTGGATGCAATTCCTGAACCTCGACTGATCTTGTTCGAACGTAATCTTTTGCTGACGATAGAATACGGCTCTCTTCCCAATAGATCGGGTAGTAATTCTGTTCAATGGAAAAAGATACCAAAAAAATCGCAGGGCTATCGGGGGAAGACGCGCGTTCTACTCGTAACTCTACTACTGCACAATCTACACCATTTCTGTTTTCCGAACCAACCAAACGCGCGCGTTGGCGGGCCGTTTCCCACACCGTATTGTCAGACAGTACCGTCAATGCTTTTATTGGTACTCGTGTCATCTCGTATGGCGAGACAAATGCAAACGGTAGAGCAACCGCAGGTATCGAACCTGCCATAAAAGGACGTTTACCTATTTCCGACCGAACACTCAACTCACGAGGGCCGGTATCTGGGAAGAATGTCTGAAACTTCTCCCCATTGTAAGCGTACAAGGCATGTTCAGCAGCTTCAGTTGGCCACCGCTGTATAGTCTGGTCACTCCAAACGAGTAATGGGGGCTTGAAACAGTATTTCGTATTGTACACCTCGCGCGGAGACAACTTATCACCGTCTCCTAAATCCAATCCTTCTGCGGGTGCCCCCGCAATTGTTCTTGTAACCTCTGATGTAAATAGGACAGTTTCGATCTGAAAAATGGATGCTTGTGATCTTGTGAGGACATCATCCAACTCTAATCCTAATGAAGCGTCGAGTAGCACGAAGGCGCACAAACCACAACACCACGCCACCCTCATTGACAAATAATTGTTCATAGATTAGCTAGTCGCATCCAACCTCATGTGCTGCAGCAGACCCGTACTGCTCACTTTGCACCCCATGCTCCCCAGAGCAATCCGGCTCCTCTGCGTCTAAATCAATCTGTGGATAAGTATATTTTGCCGCACACTTTACGCCCCTGGGAGAGTAATATCCAGTGTTGTCTTCACCTTGGGTATCATACCGATCCCATAGAACGTCGACCACGACAGCGACCAAATTCCCAGTTGTAAAGTGGCACGCCTGCGCCGCCTTGTCACAAGTACACTTCTGGCGGCAATCCGCGTACACACCGTTCGTGTCTGCACAGAGCACTCCAAAGATAACACTCCCACCGAACAAGCATAGGATCAAAATCTTGCTCATTAACCTACCCCCTTTTTCATTTGCGATTGCACTACCACAAGCCTACAAATCCCTCCGGGAATTCCATAAACTAGATACTGCATGATGTTACCACTTCAGCGATTAATTGTCAATATGTGGACTGCATGAGGCGGGCCGCTTCTTGTCCAACTTACGGCATGTTTTCACCTGCCCTCGGCGGAAGGCGAATTTGTTTCGGACTCGGAGCTGATGGTGAAGCGGATTGATGAAGGTTTATATTGGAATAATCCAGGTAGAATATGCATAAAAGATGGTACTTTTTGTCACGTCTCAGGTGGACCAAAATAAACTGTGGTGAGCTGTCAAATGGCGTTATGTGCAGGCGTTCATGCAATGGTCCTGAAAATCAAAGCTGCGGACTGGTTGCTGCAACAGGTTGCAGTCTATATGTCTTATTGCAGCGTCACTACCCGTTATTGTTACAATGGCCTGTGTTAAATGCGACCTATGCGCCTGTAGGCACAAAATTTGACTGCAGATTGCCATAGAACATTTATGTCCTCGTTGTAGAGTTTGCGCGCACGTTTCTTATTAAGCAGGAAACGCCGCACGGAAGGTGCGTCCCGGATAGGTGGTACTTCGTGAAGTGCGGCGGTGACAGCTTGAAGAGATGTCCAAATCTGACCTGCTTGCCGTACTGAAATCCGCAGAGCAATCACTGGACAACTTTCGCTTCATTTCGTTGACAGCGGAAGAAGCGGCAAGACCCTTCGCGATAACCGCAGAAGGCCGGTGGTCGCTATTTGACTACACGGTGGAAAGCACCGATTCCCCTCAAGTGCCAGATACACATCGCATACCTTTTCTCCGCGTAAACGCTGTAGTTTCGGAGTTACCCTAGTCCAGCCAGGCGAGCGAACCGAGGACGAGATCATGATACGGAGTACGTCCAGCGGAAGGACGGTACGCATACCTGTCCGCGTGCGCAAGGAACCGGAATTTTACATGGTTCCGGGCTTTCTATCTGCGGAGGACATTGAGAAATCTCCTCAGACCGTCAATATTGTCGCGTGCGATTTCCCTGACGGCCCGTCGGTTTCAGGTGAGCTGGGAGTTGTGGCTAATGTTGTAAATCATCCATTATTGGGATAAAATACAACAATGATATCTGGACGAATGGAAAAGACCGTGTTAGACGCCCAGGGCCGCCAGGCTGCTGTCGCCTTGCTGGGGCCGCGTCAAGTGGGCAAAACTACTCTGGCATTTCATATTGCCGAGACGAAGAACGCGCTCTATCTCGACTTAGAGGATCGAGCGGACCGCGAGAAACTGTCCGACGCCGCATTCTTCCTAGGCTAATACGAAGACCGCCTGGTCATACTCGATGAGATCCATCGCGTCCCGGAACTCTTTCAGGCGCTGAGGGGCTTGGGCGACAAGGGGAGGCGCGCCGGGAGGCGTAACGGACGTTTTTTGCTTCTTGGGTCGGCGGCTATCGAGATGTTGCGGCAGTCCGGCGAAAGTCTGGCCGGCCGAATTGCCTATGTCGACATGGGCCCATTAGATGTCTTGGAAGTGGGTGCCGACGCCGTGAGCACGACCCAACTCTGGATTCGCGGCGGATATCCGGACAGCTACCTCGCTGCCAAGGACCGCGAGAGTCTCGCCATCCGAAAGGACTTCATTCGCACCTATTTGGAGCGCGATGTGCCGATGTTTGGACCGCGGCTGCCGGCGGAAACGTTGGAACGTCTGTGGACCATGCTTGCGCACGAGCAGGGCACGTTGCTGAATGCCTCGCGGCTAGCCGGCAACCTTTCGATCAGCGCGCAGACCGTCACACGCTACATCAATCTCCTCGTCGATCTTTTGCTGGTGCGCCGTCTGCAACCGTTTCATGCCAATGTAAAGAAGCGCTTGATTAAGTCTCCCAAGGTTTATGTGCGCGACAGCGGCCTGCTGCATGCTTTACTCGGCATCGGGCTTGCCGGCCACCCCATAGTTGGAAGAAGTTGGGAAGGGTTCGTCATCGAGAATGTGCTCGTGTCGGCCCCACCTCGGACCCTTGCGAGTTTCTACCGTACGTCTGTCGGGGCAGAAATCGATCTGTTGCTGGAATTACCGGGTGGCGCGCGGTGGGCAATCGAGATCAAATTGGGATTGGCCCCGAGGCTCGAGCGAGGGTTTCACCAAGCCCGCGAAGATGTAAAGCCGGAGCGCTCCTTCGTCGTGTATTCCGGAAGTGAACGATTCTCCATCGCACCGGGAATCGAGGCCATTGGGCTGGCCGAGTTATCACACGAATTGACGAATGTTCACTGAACGGAGAATTCGAAACGTTGAACGGCTAATAACCTATGGGTATGGAAGTCGATGCAAAATGCCTGGACTGCGGGCACGCATTCACCGTACAACACGGCGGCGGTTTCTCGTTTCATCTTGTACGGTGCGAGCAATGCGGTGTGACGAAGTCCATCTCGTTCGATGAGCTTGGAGACCTTCATGTGCGGTATGTCAAGGGACTTGATATACCTTGGTCGATGGTCAGCGCAGACCACGATCGGTACATTCAAGAAGAGGTGCCGGTCGAGCCGATTACCGAGGACCAGTACAACGCGGGAATCAAAACGATCGCGGGGGTGTGCAAGTGCGGCGGAAAGTACTCGTTGAATGCGCCGCCCCGTTGCCCCAAGTGCCGCTCGCTGCGAATCGAGGAGGGTGGTGCGAGCTTGATGTACGATT
>CAZVXJ010000233.1:0-5250 GCA_964631675.1 uncultured Alphaproteobacteria bacterium | reverse complement strand
GGAAATGGTTGTCTATGCCGTGCAATCGGATCCCGGCAATGTGCTCTACACCGGTGAGAACTTGTCATTCAAGGATGGGTCGCTCGTTGACACGGCATGGTTCTCGGTGGCAGACTCAGCCAGACTGAACTTCGTGGCAGTTGAACCTTCGTTCTTTGATTCGACTAATTCTTATGTGGTGTTTAATGTGACGGGAATCGTGGCGGACTGGATTGCGCATCCTGAAAACAATGGCGGAATACAGATCCAGTCGGCATTGGAAACGGGTTATCTTGGAAGACAGGTATTTTGGGGACCAGCCGCAGATGATCCGGCCAAGCGACCAAGGTTGACAATTTGGTATTCCGAGCGGTGACGGCATCACGCTTTCTCATCGCGTTCGCTTGCACACTTGCCTGCTGCAGCTTGTCATTTGCAGGCGGCTCGATTTTTTCGGGCAACGGACTGGGCGAACAACTTAGTCCAGGTGGTGCACGCACAGCAGGACTCGGCGGGGCGGGTATTGGCTGGCGGGATTCGCTCTCATGGCATTCGGCTAACCCTGCACTGTCAGGTTTTGGCCGGCGCAGTTCATTTCGTGTCGGCGGCTACGTCGGGGTTTGGAACACGACAGCAAATGGCAAAACCGATTCCGATGCCGAAACGGTGTGGAAAGATTGGCGGCTGTATTTTCCCATCGCAAAAAAATGGGCGGTTGGAATCGGCGCTGAGCCGCTGTTTCGCGCGGATGTACAGACCTTTGAACGAAAAACCGCAGATTATGGCCAGGGAAATGAGCAGACATATGTTGAGCATGATGTTTTTCGCGGCGGTGATTTAGCGCTGCACGCAGAAGGTTCGTTTCGCATGAATGCGATGTTGAGCGCGGGGCTGGCGCTCAAGTATCACCTGTATCGCTTTGAGCGCGAACAATCGCTGAACTTTGACACGGCGGGTTATCGCGATGTTTCATACAGCGATGTGGCAACCTATCGCGGGTGGGCACCAACGTTTGGAGTTCATGCTCAGGTGACGGAAAACACCGGTGTGGGACTTCTGTTCACGCCGCGCTCGTCCGGGAATTGGGAAAATGATTTCTCGAAGAGCGATGATGATTCGGTGATTACCACAGATCGCAGCGGAGATTGGCCCGGGGAGTTTGGGTTGGGAGTGTCGCACGGCATTCAAGACGGTTGGACAAGTGTAGTTGACTTCTCTATCGGAATGTGGGAGAAGGGCGATTTAGGGATACTGTATGATCAAGGCTTCCAGAAAAGCCCCGAAACTCCGATACAAGTGTCTGGAGGAGTTGAACGGAAATTAACACGTGACGTTGAAGCAAACGCCGGATGGGATGCTTATCGCTTAGGAGTTTACTTCAGGCGCAATTACTGGCCGCATGAACCTAACACAGCGGATGATCCTCCTGCGGTTGAAGATCTGGGTGTCGCACTGGGCACGTCCATGTTCGTTTCCAAGGGCGCGGGGAGGATTCACGGCGCATTGGAAGCCGGACTGCGCGGTATGAATGAAGAGCTGCAAGGCGCAAAAGAGAATTTTGTACGTTTCCATTTGCAAGTGGAAATGTCCGAGCAGTGGTTTCAGCGCGCGCGGCCGCGGGGCTTGAAATGAGCCAGGTGCTGCGCTCGTTGAAAAACAGTGATCCGGACGTATACGCTTCGATTGAGCGCGAGCGCGAGCGGCAGAACAACGGACTGGAACTGATCGCATCGGAAAATTTTGTTTCGACTGCGGTGCTCGAAGCGATGGGCAGCGTGATGACAAACAAATATGCCGAGGGCTTGCCGGGGAAGCGATATTACGGTGGCTGCGAGTTCGTGGATGTGGCCGAGCGATTGGCCATCGAACGCGCGTGTAAACTTTTCGAGTGCAAGTGGGCGAATGTGCAACCGCACTCGGGCGCACAAGCGAATATGGCCGTCTACTTCACGCTCGTGAAGCAGGGCGATACGGTGATGGGAATGGATCTCGCGCATGGCGGACATCTGACTCACGGCTCTCCGGTAAATTTTTCCGGGCGGTTTTACAATATTGTGAGCTACGGAGTTACTCGCGATACGAACCGCATTGATTTTGATCAGGTGGTGAAACTCGCGCGCGAGCACAAGCCGAAGATGATCATGACCGGATCGTCGGCTTATCCGAGGCAGTGGGAACTTGCGAAGTTTCGCGAGCTGGCAGATGAGGTGGGAGCCTATCTCGTGTGTGACATGGCGCATTTCGCCGGACTGGTGGCGGGGAAGGCACATCCGAATGTGGTGCCGCACTGTCATGCAGTGACTACGACAACGCACAAAACTCTACGCGGCCCACGCGGCGGTTTGATTCTTTCAGACTTCGATGGCGGAGAGATCTTGCTCAGTGGAATGCCCAAGCCGAAAACACTCGCTGAGGCGGCAGACTCTTGGGTGTTTCCGGGTGTGCAGGGAGGACCATTGATGCATGTGATTGCTGCGAAAGCAGTCGCATTGGGTGAAGCGTTGACGGATGAGTTTCGCAGATACGCGGCGCAGGTCGTGCGCAATGCAAAAACTCTCGCGGATGAGTTGATGCAGTTCGGTCATCGGGTGGTCAGCGGCGGAACGGACACGCATTTGGTTCTGCTCGATCTTTCTCCACGCGGCTGGACCGGCAAGGCAGCGGAAAAAGCGCTCGAAAAAGCCGGCATCACTACGAACAAGAATATGGTGCCGTTCGATCCACAGAAACCCCTCGTGACGTCGGGTATCCGCATCGGTACTCCTGCAGTGACTACACGCGGCATGAAGGAGGCAGAAATGAAGCGTATTGCCACTCTGGTGAACACTGCCCTATGTAGTATGGAAGACGAGCGCGTGCTGGAGAAGGTGCATGCCGATGTGAAGGAACTGGTAGGTGGATTTCCGTTGTATCCCAACGCGCTGCAATTTGGAGCGTAGTCACTTTCTGCTATCGGACCATCCTATGTTGCGTTTTTCTTCATGATCTGTCCATTCTGCGGAGTTGATGAAGACAAAGTCATAGACTCACGACCGGCTCGAGACGGGCGGGCGATTCGGCGCCGCCGCGAATGTTCTTCATGCGGAAACCGATTTACGACTTACGAGGCTCCAGAAGAGCAGGTGACATTTGTATTGAAATCGGACGGCGGCCGCGAGCCGTTTGACCGGATGAAAGTCTATCGGGGACTGACAATTGCCTGCAATAAGCGGCCCGTCACAAAAGAGCGGCTCGAAGTAATGGCCGCGAATGTGGAACGGCGTGCACTGGGGATTGAGGGCCAGGACATAAGCAGTGGGCAGATTGGCCGTTGGATCTTAGAGGAGCTGCTTTCGGTGGATGAAGTGGCTTATGTACGATTTGCTTCCGTCTTCAACCGGTTTGAGAATGTGGATGAGTTTCTTGCCGAACTGAAACGCCTGCATGAAAGTGTGCGTTAATTTTCACAAACTCATTGACTTTCGCGGTCCGAAGTCTTAAATTATACCTCAAAACAACCTCACCTGAACCTGCCTCTCCAGTTTGATGGAGACCACCCTTTTTACCGCACTTAGTCTCGCCGCAATTCTCTCCGCGCTCATGGTCGTGACGGCGCCGTCGCCGATCGCGAGTGCGCTCTATCTCGTATTGACGCTTTTCAGTCTTGCAGGATTTTATGTGCTGTTGGCTGCTCCGTTTGTCGCCGCAATTCAAGTGATTGTCTATGCTGGTGCGGTCGTAGTGCTGATATTGTTTGTGATTATGCTACTGAATTTGAAACCAATTCAGGAGTCCATGACACCGTTTTGGAGAGTCGCGGGTATTGTCATCGCGGCTCTTGTACTATTGACTACTTTTCTCTCTGTCATGGGTGTGAGTGGACAAGTTCCCACGCGGGACGGTCTGCCCGGCGGTTTCGGCGCGGTGAAAGAGATCGGAAAGCTGGTTTTCACGAATTATCTCTATGCGTTCGAGGTTGTTTCCGTGCTGCTTTTGTTGGCAGTGGTGGGAGCAGTGGCGCTTACGCGGAAACCCGATGACGATGAGGCGCCCCGTGCAAATTGAGCTTTCGCATTATCTTTTGCTTAGTGCAGTTCTCTTTGCGATCGGCGTTATGGGTGTGCTCACCCGAAAGAACCTGATTGTTATCTTGATGTCCGTCGAGTTAATGTTGAATGCCGTGAATCTCACTTTTGTTGCGTTGGCCAGATTCAGCGGCGACCCAAATGGACAGGCCATCGTGTTTTTTGTACTCTGCGTCGCGGCTGCAGAGGTTGCGGTCGGTCTTGCAATATTGATTGCGATTTGGAGATGGCGCGGCACCATGAACGTGGATGCGTTCAACCTGATGAAGTGGTAGGAATGCTCGATCTCGTCTACTTGATTCCGCTCTTTCCCTTGATAGGAGTGGTCCTCAATACCTTCATTCTGAGGAAGGTCAGCGAGACCCTCACAGGAATTGTCGCTTCCGGAATGATCGGCTTGAGTTTCATTATCGCGGCGGGCATATTTTTCGAGATGCTTGGTATGCCGGCGGCAGAGCGGCGCTACGAACTCGAACTGTTCAACTGGATTTCCGCCGGCGGTTTCACCGCTGCCGCGGCCTTTCTCGTGGATCCCCTGGCTCTCGTGATGATGCTAATTGTCACTGGAGTTTCGTTTCTGATCCACATTTATTCGATAGGCTATATGCACGGAGACGAAGGATTCAGGAGATTTTTTGTCTATCTGAATCTGTTCGTCTTTTTTATGCTGTTGCTCGTGATGGGCAACAACTACCTGCTCATGTTTGTGGGATGGGAAGGTGTGGGTTTGTGCTCGTACCTTTTGATTGGATTTTGGTTCAACGACGAGGCCAAAGCAAGTGCAGGCAAGAAGGCATTCATCGTCAATCGAATCGGAGACTTTGGCTTCCTGCTGGCGATATTTTTCATTTGGACTACGTTCGGCTCGATCCAATTTACGACGATTCAGCCCATGGCGGAGGCATATCCCGTAGGATCTGGCGTAATGACAGCCATATGTCTCCTGCTCTTCACGGGGGCAATCGGCAAGTCAGCACAGTTTCCACTTTACGTCTGGCTTCCGGATGCTATGGCTGGTCCAACGCCTGTCTCAGCTCTGATCCATGCTGCCACGATGGTGACTGCAGGCGTCTACATGATTGTACGTTCGAACTTCCTCTTTGCATTGTCCCCGGACGCGATGATGGTCGTTGCAGTGACAGGTGGTGCCACCGCACTTTTTGCCGCTACGATTGGTTTGGTACAGAATGATATCAAGAAAGTACTG
>CAZVXJ010000232.1:0-5291 GCA_964631675.1 uncultured Alphaproteobacteria bacterium | reverse complement strand
ACTCGCGATTGTTTCCCGACGGCCGCAGTCGGTGAGGAGGTTGATGTTTATCAACCCGCAGTTTAGTGGAACCGGAGAAGGCACGTTCTTGGCAAGGCTGCGTGTACCTCGCCGGTGGTCGAAGCAATACCTTCGGACGTTTTTGAGGCAGAAGGCGGGCATTTCAGATCATGCCGAGTTGGAATTCCACGAGCAGTTTGAAGAGTTGCTGGGAATCGCCTCTAATCCACGGCGCACGAATGAGGCAGCAGTCTTTGTTAAGCGGTTTGCCGGATACAATTTGAATAGCGATGGCCCCATGCTCACACACCGGGGTCAAAAGCTGTGGCTCACAGGCAGCCGGCTTGCCGGGGAACCCGCCGCCGACAGTTCGAGTTTTCAAGTTAAGCAGATTGAGGCCGGCCTTTACCCAATGCTCGACCAGAGCGGCCAATGTGCACAAATTATGTCAGAATTCCTGGGCCAATAAAAGAAATGTTGTTACACAATAACCTCCACCGGTTCGCACAGCGTAAAACGGGTTCAATTGATCCGCCAAGAGGATTCTTTTGCTTCGAAATTTAGTGGTAGTGAATCCATTCAACAGCGAATTCAATTAGGAGGTTCTTTATCATGACGAAAATTACACCGCACAATGTCCACGATACCCTCGGTAAGTACATGCTTGCCGACGGTTTCGACATGGTGTTCGATCTGGAAAAATCCAAGGGTTCGTATTTCTACGACCTGCGGACCGGTAAGAAATATCTCGACTTCTTCAGCTTCTTTGCCACGGCGCCAATAGGGTTTAATCATCCGCGCATGACCACGCCCGATGTGATCCAGAAGCTTGGCAAACTCTCTGTCAACAACATCACCAATTCGGATCTCTACACTGTGGAGATGGCCGAGTTTGTGGATACTTTCTTTCGCATCGCCGTGCCATCTTACATGAAGCACTCGTTTTTTGTGGCCGGTGGGGCGTTAGGCGTTGAAAACGCGCTCAAAGCCGCGATGGACTGGAAAGTGCGAAAGAACTTTGCCAAAGGCTACCGCAGTGAAGTTGGCAACAAAGTCTTGCATTTCGAGGAGGCCTTTCACGGCCGTACTGGCTATACTGTTTCACTGACCAACACAGCCGATCCAAACAAGTACAAGTACTTTGCCAAGTTCGACTGGCCGCGAGTTATCAATCCCAAGGTGAAGTTTCCCCTGAATGAAGGTCATCTCGAAGAAGTCGAGCGACTCGAGAAGCTGTCTGTCGCCCAAATCAAGCAGGCATTCGTTGACAATCGAGACGAAATCTGTGCCATTATCATCGAGCCGATTCAGGGCGAAGGCGGCGATAATCACTTCCGCCCGGAGTTTCTGAAGCAGCTTCGAAAACTGGCCAATGAAAATGATGCCATGCTCGTTTTCGACGAGGTACAGGCGGGTATCGGCCTCACGGGAAAGTGGTGGGCACACCAGAATTTTGGTGTCGAACCCGACATGATTGCATTCGGCAAGAAGACTCAGGTATGCGGTTTTCTGAGCGGAAGCCGCATTGACGAAGTCGAGGATAACATCTTCAATGTGGGCAGCCGTTTGAATTCCACCTGGGGCGGCAACTTGATTGACATGGTTCGCTTTCAACTCAACCTTGAGATAATCGAAGACGAGAAACTCGTTGACCATGCGGCAAAGGCCGGTGAAGTCCTGCTGTCCGGATTGCAGAAGTGTGAGGCTGATTTCCCGCATCTGGTTTCTAACGCGCGAGGCAGAGGCCTGATGTGCGCCTTCGACCTTCCCAATGGCGCCCTGCGTGACGAATTACGCAGCCATTGTTATGACATGGGTGTTGTCGCCCTGGGTTCGGGGACGCGCTCAGTGCGTTTCCGGCCGCCGTTGAATATTTCAACTGCGGAGATCGAAGAGGGCGTAGGTATCTTCCGCAAGGGACTGGCTAGGATGTCCTCTGCAGTGGAAACGTTAGCGATTGCATAGGTTCGAATGCGCGGTCGCGGATTAGCACTTCGAGAGAAACGGCGGGACTCCAGATTATGGAGTCCCGCTGTCTGCTCTGATGGGAGTGAATAACAGTCATGATCTGTGTCGACTAAGCATCGCGTGGAATCTGTCAAAGGTGGACTTGTGCTGGTTGCCACTCCGATCGGCAACCTTGGGGATATGAGTTCGCGTGCCGTGGAAACTCTGAAAGGTGCGGACCACATCTTGTGCGAGGACACACGGTATTCGGCAAGATTGTTTGCGCAGTACGGAATAGACCGTCCGCACAGTTCCTACGCAGTTCACAATACTCGCAGCCGGCTACCGTGGATTCTCGAACAGCTTAAAGGCGGTCGTCAGATTGCCTATGTTTGTGATGCGGGCACGCCTGGAATTTCAGACCCTGGTACGGTGCTTGTGCGAGCCTCAATCGAAGCGGGTCATCCGGTAACGGCCATTCCGGGGCCCAGTGCAATGCTAATGGCCCTGATTCTCTCCGGGCTTCCCACCGACAGGTTTGCATTCGACGGTTTCTTGCCACACAAGAAAGGCCGACAGACAAGACTGCGGGAATTGGCGCAAGAAAAGCGAACCATCATTCTCTACGAGAGCCCTCACAGAATTCTGAAGTCCCTCACTGAGTTAAACGAATATCTTGGAAACAGGCAGGCCGCGATCGCCCGCGAATTGACAAAAGTATTTGAAGAAGTCCGCCGGGGAAAGCTCGCCGATCTGCTTGAGCACTTTACTCACACAAGCCCACGGGGTGAGTTCGTCATCGTGGTGGCCGGCACTGCATTCAAAGATGACGAACAGGATGACGAAAACCCGCTACACACAACCGAATGAAGTCCGCTGACTTGAATACCGTCGTCGTTGCCACAGTGATCCGTGTCACAGACCTTGAAAGGTCGCACGCCTGGTATACGCAAATCCTTCAGCTACAGCTGGAGTTCAGAGATCCTCACTACAAGTTGATCCAGTATCGCTCAAAGTGCGGTGTGCCGATTGCAATTTGGGAAACTCGCGAGCACGAGACGCTTCGTCCCGCGGATGTGAACAGCGCCTATGTTGCATTCCGCTCTGAAGACCTGGAGAGCGCCAGACGCGAATTCGAATCGCGCGGTGCTCAGGTCGGGTCTATTCAAGGCGCGCCGGGATTGCGCATGTTTTGGTTTGCTGATCCGGATGGCAACAAATTTGCCGTTCTGCAATTTTCGCCTGAATAAGCAGGAAACTCACTCACCTACGTTTATCATCCCGCTATGATCATCGCACTTCTCGCCGTGACCTTCGTGGTCTCGTTTGTGACCTGTCTCATCCTCTCACGTGTCTTTCGCAAGCCTGTGCTGTTGATTCTGCAGCGGCTCGTGCAGGAGGAAATACATACCGCATGGGCCAAATACCTCACGTTCGCCGTTTTTGTCACAGGTATTTCGGGCGGCGTACGCGTCTGGGACATCGAGCGATACGTGCTGCCGCAAGGAGACGAAAAAGTCATCCTCGAACTTACGAACGAGCGCTGGTTCCTTGAACTCTACCGCACGATTATCGGCACCATGCAGTCCGTTGCCTGGATGCTGTTGGTCTTCTTTGTGTTTGCACTGATCGCCTTTGTGATTGTCAAGGGACGGGAACTGAAGAAGGACGGCCAGTCCAGTTGACCATTTTCATCAGCGGTTCTTCCGGACTCATCGGGAGTGCATTGGTGCCGGCACTTCGCGCCGAAGGGTACGAGGTGTTTCGACTGGTGCGAAGAGATGTGCGCAGTGCAGATGAGCTAAAATGGAATCCGGACAATGGTCTTCCTTCGTCCGATCTCCCGCCCGGCGCCACGCAAAAACCAGTTGCAGTAATCCATCTGGCTGGCGTAAGCATCGGAGGAAGCCGTTGGACCGCGGCCCATGCCAAAGCAGTCTATGATAGTCGTGTGCCGGTGACCCGGACATTGTGTGAGCGCATCGCCGAATGGCCGATCAAGCCCGCGGTTTTGCTGTCTGCTTCTGCGGTCGGGTACTATGGTAATCGGGGAGAAGAGTTTCTCACTGAAGAGTCTCAAAGAGGTCAAGGAGTGCTCAGCGACATTGTCCACGATTGGGAAACGGCATGTGAACCGGCGCGAAAGTCCGGTATTCGAGTGGTCAATCTTAGAACGGGCATAGTGCTCAGCCCGAGCGGTGGAGCATTGGCAAGGATGCTGCTTCCGTTCAAGCTCGGAGTGGGCGGGCCGCTTGCGGATGGCAGATTTTTCTTCCCCTGGATCACGCTTGATGATCTGGTGCGCATCTACAGCTTTGCGTTGAAAAACTCAGGCATGATCGGCGCAGTGAATGCGGTCGGGCCCAATCCCTGCTCTATGAATGAGTTCGCCAGTGAACTCGCGAAAGTGCTCCACCGTCCGTCGCTCTTTCGTGTCCCCAAACTCGTCCTGAAAATAGTGCTCGGAGGGGAGCTCGCAGACTCCGTTACCTCCAGCATCCGCGTCGTTCCAAAATCTCTTTCGGAAGCTGGTTTCCGTTTCGAACATCCCGATCTGCGTCCAGCCCTTGCATCACTTTTGAGATCTTAGCGCTGGCTTTTTCGTCCTGCAGTTTCCCGCCTCTCGTCCCCTTCTCCCGACCTGACCCAAATTACTCAAAATGCTTAATTTGCTTGACTTTCCTGAGGAAAATCGGTATATTTGCCAATTGGATAGGTATACTTTCGAGTAAGTTCCGTATGAATTATAGAAGAGGGTTGAATGATGATAAGGTTATGCATCTGGATGCTGATAACGCTGCCCGCTCTGGCCATAGCGCAGCCAAACCCGGATACCCTCTGGACCAGAGTGGTTGGAGGGAGCTTCGCGGATCAGGCCAATGCTTCTGACCTGACCTTCGATGGCGGCTTCATTACCGTTGGCCAGACGCGCTCATACGGCGGTGGAGGTTGGGACGGATGGATTGTAAAGCACACAACGTTGGGTGCAGTTGAATGGCAGCGTACTTTCGGTGGCAGTAGAGACGAAGCGGCCTATGATGTGCACCAACTTCCGGACAGCGGATTCATTGTCTGCGGACTCTCGCAAATCCGCTCGTCAAGCAGCGATGCCTACTTCATGCGCCTGAACCGGAATGGTGATACTCTGTGGACACGTCATGTTTACTCCGGCAGCGGAATTGAGCGGGCCAATGCGATCCGTCCAACACCCGACGGCGGGTTCATCGCCTGTGGCAGCCGTACTCAGGGCGGCAGTCAGATGTATGTCATCAAACTCAATTCTTCAGGCGACACGCTCTGGACTAAACTCTACGGTGGAGCCGGTTCGGAAACCGGATTTGATT
>CAZVXJ010000231.1:0-5306 GCA_964631675.1 uncultured Alphaproteobacteria bacterium | reverse complement strand
CGGTTCATCAACCTCACGTCATCATGGTAATAGGAGTGAACGGCACCGGCAAAACGACATCAGTCGGGAAACTCGTCAGGCATTACAAGTCAAAGGGTAAATCGGTCATGCTTGCCGCTGCTGACACGTTTCGTGCGGCGGCTGTTGACCAGCTCCAAATCTGGGCTGAGCGTTCAGGCGCACAGATTATTACCGCTGCTCCCGGTGCGGATTCTGCTGCAGTTGCTTACGATGCTCTTGAAGCCGCAGTCTCCCGAAATATTGATGTGCTCCTGATTGACACTGCCGGCAGATTGCATAACAAAAGCAACCTGATGAAGGAGCTGGAGAAAATCTCCCGCGTCCTCAAAAAACGCGTGGAATCAGCGCCGCATGAAGTACTGCTCGTACTCGATGCAACGACCGGACAGAACGGCCTCAACCAGGCAATCGAGTTTGCCCGCGCCGCCGATATTACCGGTTTGGTGCTCACCAAGATTGATGGAACTGCTAAAGGTGGCGTGATTCTGGGTATTGCCCGAAAGCTCGGAGTTCCGATCCGCTATGTCGGATTCGGTGAATCGCTTGATGATCTTGCGGAGTTCAATGCAGAGAAATTCGCCGACAGTCTGCTCGGTGACTTTGCAAAAGCTCCCGTAGAGAGTTGAGTATCTTGCACAGTACCGCCACTACGGATATAAGTCTCTCTGGGTTGCGTATCACCATCGTCTGCGCGCGATTCAATGAAATCGTCACCGGCGCCCTACTCAAAGGAGCGGTCCAGACGCTGACGGATTCCGGTCTTTCTGACGACAGTATTGAAGTCGTCTGGGTACCGGGTGCATTCGAGTTGCCGCTTGCGGCTCGTGTTGCCGCAGAGCGACACCATACTTCTGCAGTGATATGCCTCGGCGCGGTTATTCGCGGCGATACACCGCACTTTGAGTATGTTTCCAGTGCCGCCGCGAATGGAATCCTGAGTGTCGGATTGACAACCAATAAGCCCGTTATTTTCGGTGTGCTAACGACAGATTCTCCTGAACAAGCGTTTGACCGTGCAGGGGGAAGAGTTGGTAATAAAGGCAGCGAAGCGGCACTCGCTGCGCTGGAAATGCTGAAGTCGCTTTCTTTACTGCGGGAGAACACCCCTTCCTAATTGCAATGAGTTTGGTCATGTCTCAATCCCAACTCATGAGGGTGTTCGTGCTCACGACTCTTCTCTTAATGGCCGCGATTGGCGCGACCAATGCAACGGCGCAGGCATTTCGCTGGACGACTCATACGTCCACGACGAACATCAATCAGATGATGGTCCTGAACAGCCGAATCTGGTGTGCTACATCCGGCGGACTCTCCGAGTTCATACCGGAATCAGCACAGTTTGATGTCTATACGAACACGCGTGGCCTCGCGATGAATCGCTCTACCGTGATCGGCAGGGATAGTTTTGGCTGGATCTGGATAGGTCATTATGATGCGCGTATCACGAGACTGAATCCCGAAACCGGCCAAACGCGGCAGATCACAGACCTCTCAGGTGAGGTCTTTGAGCTGAAATTCATGCTCAGTGTGGGCGAAGAGGTATTCATTGCGGCCGACAACGGGATTTACCGATTTTCTTATCGGGACGTGTCTGAAAACTTTCGTGTGCTCGAGTCTGTACGGGTTATTGGCAGCTTTCCCGGTTACACCCCAGTCAACTCGCTTGCTGTTTTCGAGGGTTATCTTTTTGCGGCAACGGGTCACGGAATTGCGCGAATCGCACTCACCGAGCAGAATATGAGTGCTCCCGATGCATGGGTAACGTTTACCGCTTCGAATAGTCAGTTGCCTGATAATGATGTGAATGCTCTTTGGCAGGCAAGTGATGCACTTTGGATTTCCACCGGAAGCCATGTCTTGAAATATGCCACCGGTGCATTCACGGAGCCGTCTGACCTATCCGGAGTTCGATCGTTCAATAGTGTAGACGGAATTCTGTATGCCGTATCCGAATCGGCCGTATACCGTGAAGCCGGTGGATCGCCTGTGGCGTGGCAGCAAGTGGGTGGTGCTGTTCCGCATGCAACAGGACTCGCTGGAGTTGCCGTTGATGGTGCGATGCGATTGGTTGTATCCAGAGGCGACGGAGGCGAGGGTCCAGGTGGACTGGTATTCTTTGATGGTGGCGTCTGGAGTGAGCCCCTGGCGCCGACGGGAATCGGAGGCAATCAGATTACCTTCCTCGGTACTGCTCCAAGCGGAGAAATTTGGGCCGGTGGGCTTGGCGCAACATACGGCACATACTTTTTTGATGGGAATCGTTGGACAAACATGCACGCGGCTACAGGTTTCACCCAGCGTTTCCACTACAATCAACCGCTTGAGATAGCGTTTGATAGGTTCGGCGGTTCGTGGGTGGGTTCCTTTGGCGGTGGAGTAATGTGGATGAGAGCCGATGGTTCGCGGACTTATTTCAATCAAGACGATTCTTCAGGTTTCAGTTCACAAGGTCCGCGTCTTCCCGGTATTATTGAGAATGCCAGCTATGAGGTATGTCGCACGGCGGCGGCAGGGAACGGCGACATTTGGATCAGCAATCGGCGTGCGAGAAATTTTCGATCCCTGGTTCGTGTTCCGTCAGACTGGATAGCCCGCGGCAATAATCCGGAACCGTGGAGCGACTTTGGAACTGGCCCCGAAATCAATGACATTGAAATCGAGGAAATTGTCGTGGACCCGTTTGATCGAGTCTGGTGCGGCGCATCACAATATGGGATCTCCACGTACATTTATGATGTCAACGGAACCTTGGCAGACACGACGGATGATTCAGTAGAGCGCTTCATTCCTCGGGAGTATCAGGATGATCAATTTACCTGTTACTATGATATTGCGAACTGGGTGCTCGACATGGAGATTGATCAGCAAAACTACCTCTGGTTCGCTACGACAAACGGAGCCTACTATACTCAGGGTGGTGTGCCCGGATCTGTTGACCAATTAAGGCTAATCTGCGCTGACGTTCCGGTGGGTAATCGCGTCAATGACATTCACGTGGACGGCCAGGACAATAAGTGGTTCGCAACGGACGAGGGTGTTGCCGTTCTGGACCGCAATTTTTTGTGGGTTCACGTTTTCCGAACATCATCTGATGCAGATCATCCATCCGATCTGCCATCGAATGAAGCAACAGCTATCACATCCAACCCGGCAAATGGTGATGTTTGGATCGGAACGGCGGATGGTCTGGCGAAACTCGAATCCCCCTATGTCACCCGCGATCCAGACTTAGACGAGTTAACTTCTTATCCAAGTCCATTTTCGCCTAACGGTCTGCAGAAGTTGTTTCTCAATCATCAGGATTTGGGAGGGCGATTTGACGAACTCAGAATTTACACGATCTCCGGTCTGCTCGTTCGCAAGCTTGAGTGGTCACAGATGATTGATCCCGCAGGGGGATGGGATGGACGGAACGAGGACGGCGACCTGGTTTCAGGTGGTGTATACCTGATGATCGCATCGGCTGAAAATGGCGGCACCGCCACGGGAAAAATTGCAGTCCTCGGCCGGTAGACCAAACTCAGTTTTTCATTTCTTGTGATTGACTAGATTTCGCACAAAAATCGATTTATGCTGCGCTCCCTGTATATTCGCAACTACCTGCTCGTCAGAGAACTCCGCCTGGAGTTCGCTTCGGGACTAACGGCGATAACAGGAGAGACTGGTGCAGGAAAGAGTATGATCATCGGTGCGCTTGATGTAAGCCTTGGTGCGCGTTTCCCGAAGGATTCTATCGGTCCGCACGGAGACAGGGCGGTAATCGAGGTGACCTTTGCCCGGCCAAAGAGCATTCTGGCTTCAGCCGTTGAAAGTGACGATCTTGAACTGGATGAATGGATTATCCGTCGGGAGATTGCGGCGCAAGGCCGAACCCGCTCGTTCTTTAATGACCGACCCGTTTCCTCAGACACCATACTGATGCTTCGTGGGATACTCGCCGATTTTCATGGTCAGCGGGAGCATCAGTCGTTGTTTGACCTCGGAAGACAACTGCAGTTTCTCGATGCTTTTGCGGGAGTCAGCGATCACACTCGGGAGCTTTCGGAGATGTATCACCAGCGCTCAACGCTGATGAAGGAGGCCACGTCGGGAAGTAAGGCACTTGCCGCGCAAGTGAAGGAACGCGCGCTCCTGACCTATCAACTTGAAGAAATAGAGCGGCTGGGGTTAAAATCAGGCGAGGAGGAGGAGATTGAACTCAGACTCGCAAAGCTCGAGGGCGCAGAAAAACTTGCCGCCGAGTCGGCCCGTCTACTGGAGGTGACGGGCGAGGGGGAAACTTCAATAGTTCAACTCTGCGGACAGGCAAAGCATATCGCACTTGGAATTGCTAAAATCGATCGTGAGTTCGAACTGACCGCGCAAACGTTCGCGGACTTGGCCTCTCAGGCAAAGGACCTCGCGTATACCATCCGTCAATACGCAGATGCTTTATCGACGGACGAAGGCGAGCTGGAAAAGCTGCGTGAACGGAGAAGCGTGTTGTGGAACTTGAAGCGAAAACACGGTCTGAGTGTCGATGAGATTCTCGCACGCTCCGGAGAAATAAAGCAATTGCTGGTGGACATTGAGCGACTTGAGCAGAGTCAGGCCGAGATCGATGTTAAGTTGAAGGCGCTAAATGGCGAGTTGCTGAAATCAGCGAAAACACTCTCGATGGCGCGACACAAAGCGGCTTCTCAGATGGCAACTCTTGTCACGAAGCGATTGGAACCACTCGGATTCCCGGCTCCGCAGTTTGATTTGAACTTGACGACCCACGAGAATCCGGGTGCTGATGATGTTGGTGAAAACGGCATCGATGAATTGGGTTTCCTCTTTGCGGCAAATCCGGGAACCAAGCTGCAGCCCATCGCTAATGTTGCATCGGGTGGTGAGTCAAGCAGGGTGACGCTTGCGATAAAAAGTGTACTCGCGCAGACGATGGCGTTCCCGCTGTTGGTTTACGATGAAGTAGATATTGGAATTTCAGGAAAGGTGGCGGATCAGGTGGGAGCTGCAATTGCAAAACTGGCTGAATCCCATCAGATACTCGCAGTCACTCATCTGCCGCAGATTGCCGCCCGTGCAGAATTTCAATTGATGGTCAGCAAGGAGTCATCCCAGAACGGATCGGTGACCAGCGCACATTTCCTGAACCGGAAAGAACGAGTAGAAGCAATTGCCTCGCTCATTTCCGGTATGGATGTTACTGAAAAAGCACGCGCAACCGCAAACGAACTCTTGCGGATGTCCGGAAAACTACAAACAGCTTAATAATTGGATTCCCTAATCATAGAAGGCGG
>CAZVXJ010000230.1:0-5434 GCA_964631675.1 uncultured Alphaproteobacteria bacterium | reverse complement strand
CTTCCGAAAAGAAGTTTTACTTCGTAAAAGCGGAGAACTGAGCGCTCGAGAAGACTTGAATTGATTGTACGGCGGGATGGACTCTCTGGTTCATCCCGCCGTGCTGATTCTGATGGCGTGAACTTTACGGCCGGTACCCTGTGACAACAATTCATCAACGAAACGATGCCGAGGACAATGCGAATGACTAGGACAAGCTTCAAGTGGTGCGTATTATCTATCGCACTGCCATTTCTGACAATTCCCGCACACGCACTCACCACAAATTGGACCAACGCAGCCGGAGGTTCCTGGACCATTCCCGGCAATTGGAGTCACGGCGTGCCCGGAATCAACGACACGGCTGCGATCCAACTTGGCGGCACTTACTCGGTAACGGTCACTGTGTCGGTGAACATTGAAATGTTACTGCTGGGCGGCGCGAGCGGTACTCAGACGCTGCGTGTATTGAATAACTTTGACTGCGGCCAAACGTCGCTCGCTTGTTCTATCGGCGTCAACGGTTTTCTGGAATTGATAGCACCGTTCACGACCAGCACCACGGGTACGGTTGGCCTGGTCAATCACGGACAAATTATCCTCAGACAGGATGACGGCATCCTGAACATGTCGTCTACGCGGCTCGATAATTATGCGACAGGGTCGGTCATCCTCGAAGGACTGTGCGCAATCAATGACGTGACGTCGTTCGAGAATTCCGGAGAGCTGGTTTCTCTCGGTGCTGAATCCGTGGTTGACGGCGACGTAAACAATCTTTCGCCCGCTGGATTGATATCAGTCGGCGAATATCTAAGCACGCACACGATCGTGAACGACGCCGTGGTGTGGATCAATACCGATTCAGAACTGTACTTGGACTCTACCGAAGCGGGCGCTCCGTCGCTACTTGACAACAACTCCGGCGCACTGATAGAGCTCCATCCCGGCTCGGAAATCAGGGGCAGGTTTACCAACATTGGCGATCCGAGTGTCGAAAATTCAGGCAAAGTTGAAGTGATTGATTCGACCATGCAGGATAACTGGGCAACAATCAGGATTCCTTACTCCCAATACTCACCCGATGGGCTGCTTTCGCTGCTTTCCGGTAAGCTTGAACTTCAAGACACAACGTATCTCGATGACTCACTCAATGTGGCCGCACCGTGCACGCTGAAGGTGCATGGACTGGCCATTCCCGGTACGGGGAAAGCGGCAGGGAGCGGAGTGATCCACTTCGCCGGAGACCCGGCGAATATCGTCGGTACTGCTCAATATGTGCGAGGGACTTGGAATTTCTCAGGTGACTTCGTTGTTACCGCAGCCGATTCGTTTCCGACGACGGTCGACTTTGCTGCCGATGGCGGGCCGGCGACTGTGCCACTCAGAGCGGCGAAGCTGTTAAAAGCACAAGCAAAGTTCCGCGTTCTCCCCTATCCTGGAGTAACTGTCAGAATTGATACCATCATACAGCATGGCGGTGAGCTGAACGGACTGGTTGAACCGCAAGCCCTCTATCACTGGACGAGGGGAACGTTGACTTCCGATTCGTCCGATGACTTCGTTATTCCCTCCGGCGCAACATTGCTCATGGATTCGACCTACGGAAAAACTATTGAAAAAATCGCCATGGTTATCGAGGGTACGGCGACGTTCGCCGGATCAGGTGTTCTCACATTGGCCGACTCTGCCCGTTTAGCATCTCAGCCGATGGGCATATTGAACTTTGAATCGGGTTTTGAGATGACAGGCAGCGGTGACCTGTACAACTCCGGCGAGTGCTATCTTGACGCGCTTTCCGATACGATTGTCATTGATGCGTTCGTGACCAATACGACCCTCGCACGCAGTCCGGGGACGATAGATATTCTCTCGGGAAAGACGCTCTTGGCGAAAGGTGGTGTGAACTTTGGCACTATCTACATCCGCTCTGGAGCAACCCTCCTCGTTGACGGTAGTTTGATAAACTATGGTATCATCTACGGCCAGGGCAGAATCACGATGCTGAACGGTGGCATCTTTACCAACGGGACTTACAACGGCCAGAGCGGCCAACTTCTTCCCGGGCTTTCACCCGGAGTGCTCACGATAGACGGTTCCGTTTCTCTGGACTCCGGTTCCACATTGCAGCTTGAAATCACCGGACCGACCGTTGGAATTCAGTATGACCAACTGGATTGCAATGGCTCAGTGAGACTCGGCGGCACTCTTGATCTGCAGCTATCGGGCGAGTACGTTCCCACTCTTGAAGACACGTTCCAGATCTTGAACTTTGCATCGGCGACAGACTCGTTTGACGAAGTAACCGGTACAGCGATTGGCAATGGTCAGTTTCTTGAGATCAGCTACAATCCGAACGGCATCTCCAATTACGTGTGCAATGGTGTCTCGAACTTGACGGTTCCTGCGTTCATTTCAGACACGATTTTGCAGGCTTCCGCTCCGATTGATACTCTGGAAATTGGTGTAACCAACAGCGGTCACTGTCCGCTCACGTATTCGGTAACAGTGGGAGCACTGTCACCGGCGTCGCCCGTTTGGCTATCTGTGATCCCTTCAAGCCAAGCACCACCTTACAATCCGTTACGACGAGAGCTTATGAGGGAAGCAAAACTCCGCGTCAACTCGACGGGGGGGCCATCGGGTACCTATACCGGATCAATCACAATTCACAGCAACGACCCGGATGACTCGGTGCGCGTCATACCGCTCACGCTTGAAGTCATCCACGAGCCGGTTGTCTGGGACATCGGCGGCGGAGCCATGGATTTCGCGGATTTCACCGCGGCAGTCAACTTTTTGAACACGACGACAATTGGCCACCCTCAGGTATTCGATGTCTATCCTGGGATTTATAATGAGTCAATTTCACTGACTCCGGTTGTAGGCGCATCGGCGGCCAATACTATTACATTCCAGAGGAAGCTCCTTGAGGAGGCGACCAGAATTCAATCTTCGGCAGCGCATGTGCTGCGACTGAACGGCGCGGATCATATCATTTGGGATGGCATAGATATCACATTGATGGGGACCGGCGCAGGCTCCGCCATCGTTGATACGGCAGGGGCAGATTCGAACTTCGTGCGCAATTGCCTAATCGATCAGGGAGAGTCTATCAATACGACTCAGGGAATCCGCCTTTGCAATGCAGGAAGTCCGGCAATGACCAACGATTGCAATGTATTCGAGAATCTCACCATTGACGGTTTCACGACGGCCATACAGCTCGGAACCGTCACCGGAGTATTTCCTTCGCAATCAAACAATAGAGTTCGTGAGTGCGACATACAGAATTGCGGTTCGGGAGTTGTTCTGGGGTGCCAAAGAAAGCTGGCCATCGAACTGGCGAAAATATCCCTTTCCCATCCGGCGGTATCTACCGTCCGGGGGATTCAAGTTGGTCAACTGAATAACGGGGATACGGTTCAAGTCCGCGCCAACACCATTCACGATTTGACCGGTTCAACCGCCTATGGAATCTATGCTGCAACACAGAACAGCAATAGTATGGTTGATGTATGCAACAACATGATTTACGGTTGGAGCGCAGGCACCTGTGCTGCGATCATCATTATCGAGAACTCTCGCGCCAATGTACACTTCAACAGCATCTATATGAACGAAAACCCAGGTGCAGTACTTTACTATGGAATCGGAGGAGGAGAAGGGGCGAATATCACCATTTCGAACAACATTCTCTACAGTGAAGTCTCCAGTGCATCCAGCACTGCGCTGGCAATGGGTGCGGTAGTTACATTTAATACGAATCACAACTGTTTCTACAGCACGGGACCGTTGTTCAACGTGGGCCGTGTCAACTTGAGCTACTACCCATCGCTTGCCGCGTGGCAGAGTATCGGCCATGACTCAAACTCGGTGTACGGCTATCCGGGATTTGCCAGCCAATCAGATTTGCACATTGATGGCTATTACACAACGTGCAACGCGCAGGCGCTTCCGGTCAGCGGCATCACCTCGGATATTGACGGACAACCGCGCGATCCCATTGCCCCGGACATGGGAGCGGACGAATTTACCGGATTCACAGGACCAATTTCGAATCTGGTCGCGCGGCGAGTTTCGCTAACCAACACAGTCATGCTGAATTGGGAAGCCGTGAACGGTGCACTGAGCTATCTCATTTACCGCAGCACCGACCCTACAGCTTTGGCACCTGTTCCCATGTACTACATTGGCCGCTCGGCGGTAAGTTCTTATGCGGACCTCGATGTGATAGCGCAGCCGGGTTTGAAATTCTTCTACCTGGTTCGTCCTTCGACACTGCCATAAAGTAGAAGGGGCAATGCGACACAACTCAGCCCGTGCCAGTGCACAACCAGCTTCATTGACGTAAAAGGGCAGTTACAAGAACACCAGAGTTAACGTTCCGGTCAAGACAAAGCCCCCTCCGATACAAACATCAGAGGGGGCTTTTTGTAAAGCGGCGGTCACCAAAGACGAGATTTTGACTTTGTGTTGGATAGTTCCCAAACATAATAAATTAAGAAGCTTACGATAATATTGAGAAGCTCCTGCCAGCAGTCGTCTGTGTTTTGTGGTTCTTTTCAATTGTGTGGAGCAAGATCAGGGCGTCTGAACAATCTGCCCGACCGTTCCCAAAACCCCATACGCCTAATTCGCTCTCGCGAGCACCCTGATTTGGCACTGAAATCAACCCCAACTCAGATTGAATTAAGATCTGACAAGAACGGCGCAGATACAGGCGAGAATATGTGTAAGAGCTACTGAATTCTGAACCGTTCTGATAGCAGCCGCAGGCTATCTTGCTTCGGAATCTCGGCTGCAAAACCAGTTTACTTATCTTCGTGTTAAAGTCGGGGGCAACTTCAACCAGATTGACTAGAATTCTTGTGACCCTCCAAAGTGCTTGCAAACAGCGAATTTTGGGTTATATTTGTAAAGATTAGCCCAAAAAAGGACACTCATGAAGCGAACTCTCATTACTCTTAGCGTTGTTTTGGTTCTGACATTACTTTCGTATGCCCAGCCGCCAGACTTCTACTTTGGCAGAGACTACTTCGCCTTAGGCGGAGAACAGTTCATCAACGCCATGGATGCAGTACCCGGCGGGGGGTATGTGCTGTGCGGAGCAAAAGACTCCGATGCTTTGATAATTCTCGCCGATGACCAGGGGAATGTGCAGGATACGGCGATGTTTTCGGGGGTGGAGGCACGGGACATCATCAGTACCTCGGATGGAGGTTTTCTGGTCGCGGGATACCTCCCTCTCGGCGGACCGGATGATGGAGACTTTTGGATTATTAAACTGGATCAAAATTTAGATACATTATGGAGCCGCATATGGGATGTGTCTGACACCGACTTTCTGAATGTCGTCAAACAGACTTCGGATGGTGGGTATATTGTCGGCGGCGTTCAACAGGGTGGGGGAAATGAAGCCGACCAGAGCATGTACATTGCCAAGCTATATGGGTGG
>CAZVXJ010000229.1:0-5437 GCA_964631675.1 uncultured Alphaproteobacteria bacterium | reverse complement strand
CGTTACT
Source organism: uncultured Alphaproteobacteria bacterium (assembly GCA_964631675.1). Classification (GTDB taxonomy): domain Bacteria; phylum Electryoneota; class RPQS01; order RPQS01; family RPQS01; genus CAZVXJ01. Next base: position 5,430 of record CAZVXJ010000229.1, on the reverse strand, counting down.
GGACACTCAGATGTGGCGCGGAAACTGATTATTCGATTTGCCAATTGGATTGATCGCGATCCAAAGAGCACAACCTACGGCCGGATTCCCAATCGCGTGCGCCCCGGCGAAGAGATCGCGTACAACACCGCCGACGGCACGCCTTGGTGGATTCGTTCGATTTATGAGTACGGTTTGTATTCGGGAGATTACGAACTCTGGCGCGAATTATTTTTGGAGCAGCGCAGCGAAGCGAAACCGTGGGCGGGGGCGGGACGGATTGCGCTGAACGGTGCGATGCTGGCGTCCGATTCGCTGGGATTTCTGATGCACAAGGATCAGGAAACATGGATGGACGCGGTGGGCACCACGGGCTGCGTAACGCCGCGCGGCAATCGCGCGGTCGAAGTGCAGGCGCTCTACTACACGGCGCTGGACTGCGCCATCAAAATGAGTTTCGCCGCCGATTCGCATGCATTCGCGGACGATGTGCAGCGCTGGCGCGCGGCCAGAGAAAAACTGGAGCGGAATTTCTTGTCCAGCTATCTGACACCCGCGCACGACGGCCTGTGGGATCACTTGAACATTGATGGAACGGTGGATGCGCTCTACAGGCCGAATCAGTTGTTTGCCGTGACGGTTCCGGTCACTCCACTCATGCCGCCGGATGTGCGCCACGCAATGCTTGCAAAAATGAGCGGCAAGCTCTTCCAAAAGCATGGCGTGCTGTCGCTGGCGCCGGATGAAGAACTTTTTCATCCGTTTCACATGCACGAGCGCTATCCGAAAGATGACGCCTATCACAACGGCATCGTGTGGCTGTGGTTGTCGGGTCCGGCGAAATCCGCGCTGCGCATGGAAGGCCGCGCCGACCTTGCGCTCGAGCTGGCTGAGTACGAAGCGAATTACTTACTGAACTACGGCATGGTCGGTTCGCTGCCGGAACTCTTCGATGCCATGCCGCGCAAAGGCGAAAAAATTCCGAGGCAATCTGGCTGCACCTCGCAGGCTTGGAGCCTTGCGGAATTCTTGCGTTCCATGTATCAGGAGATTCTCGGCATTCGGCCCGTGCAGGTGAAGAACAAAATTGAACCGTTTTGGCTGTTTGATCCGCGCATTCCTGAGGAGTGGGGTAAGACAACATTGCGTGTGACTCTCTCCGGAGTTCCGCTGATGGTTACGATGCAAAACTTCGGCGATTCGATGAGCGTTACACTCGCACCAGTGGACTCACTTCGTGAGCCTTTGCCAGTGAAAGTGTTCGATGAGCAGAACGGCGTGACCGGCCTGCTGAATGAAAACAAGCCCGTCAAATTTGTCTATGTGAAGGATAAGCAGACGATTCTTACCGACGGCTACCCGACCTCCAAAGTGAAACTCACGGGTTGGCCCTATGATGACGGTGCGAAGGATATTGCGCTCGCAAAGCCACTGAAGATACGTGATTGGCCAAGTCTGCGCGCGCCGGAATGGGACGTGCTGACAGCGAATCAACTACTGACTAAGAATGAAAAAGCCGCTTTGCTGATAGATGAAGCTGACCCGCAGGCAGACGACAAAGGCGACGGCGATTACAGCTATCCGCTTGACGAGCATTTTGAACCGGGCATACTTGACCTTACAAAGTTCAGAGTGAAGGAAGACAAACGAAACTATTACTTTGAGTTGGAATTTGCAAACCTCGTGCAGCCCGGCTGGCACTCGGAATATGGATTTCAATTGACTTTTGCCGCTATCTGTTTGCACGATGGAAAAGGAATGCGCCATGAAGTTGGCGCGAACTCGAGTTATGTACTTGACAAGAATAGTGGCGCTTCGCGCATCATCTATGTCGGCGGCGGACTGAGAATAGAAGACGACAAAGGAAGATCGCTTGCGACATACACACCGATGACCAGCGAAGGCGCATTTGGCGATACCACTAACAAGACAGTCGCCTTTGCGTTGCCGAAGAAGTTGTTTCCGAAGCACGGGGTGAAAATGAGCGAAGGCGTAAAGGGTTCACATCCGCCTACATTTCATGATTCGTGGATATGGACCGTTCTAGTCGGCGCGCAGGACGATCATGGAGGCGCGGGCATGGGAGAGTTTCGCGCTGTTAAATCAAAAGCTGAGCAATGGTCCGGCGGCGGAAATGAGCACGGTGGACCCAATGTCTACGACTGGCTAACTGCAAAGCCTGCAGGATCACTTCACATCAGGTACTAAATGGCTGGAATCGAGTTTAAGAACATCTCAAAATCATTCGGCACGGTAGACGTTCTGAAGGACATTTCTCTGACCGTCAACGACGGCGAGTTTGTTGTGCTCGTGGGGCCGTCAGGCTGCGGGAAATCCACTGCACTCCGAATCATTGCAGGCTTAGAAGCGCCAACGTCTGGCGAGGTCAGAATTGCCGGCAAAGTTGTGAACGACATTCCTGCTCGTGACCGCGATATAGCCATGGTGTTCCAGAGCTATGCACTCTATCCGCACATGAGTGTGCATGACAATCTCGCATTTGGATTAAAAATGCGCAAGACGCCTGAAGCGGAGATACAGGGTCGTGTCAGAGATGCCGCGGAGATGCTTGGCCTCACCGATCTATTGAAACGCAAGCCGAAAGCACTGTCGGGCGGACAGCGCCAGCGCGTGGCTTTGGGCAGAGCGCTGGTGCGAAAACCGCAGGCGTTCCTGTTTGATGAGCCGCTCTCCAATCTTGATGCCAAACTTCGCACGCAGACGAGGACCGAGCTTGCGCGGCTGCATCAAAAGCTGGGTACGACGATGGTCTATGTGACGCACGATCAAGTGGAGGCGATGACACTCGGGCAGCGGATTGTGATTCTGCACCAAGGCAGTATTCAACAAATCGATACGCCGCTGAGCGTTTATCAGAAACCTGCCAATAAATTCGTTGCAGGTTTTATTGGTTCACCTTCGATGAATTTCATCACTGGCAAAGTGAATGGAAAGGAATTCCGATCTCAGGCCGTGCGATTTGAGTTGCCGGAGCATGCGGCGCGTGTCAAAAGCGGAAAGCTCACCGTGGGGCTGAGGCCGGAGCAAATTCACATTTCTGCTAACGGCGGAGCGACTTTTGAGGCCGAGATTGAGGTGATTGAGCCGCTGGGCAATGAGATGCTGATTTATGCCCATGCGGGAGACTCGCGGCTCGTGGTGCGGGCCGAACCGGGACTGGATGTGAAGCCGGAGCAAAAGGTGAAACTTAACTTTGATCCGAAGGCTGCGCATTACTTCGACTCGGATTCTGAGAAAGCGGTATAAACATGAGGCGGCGCGTTTTATCGTTCATCGTTCATCGTTTCTCGTTGGTTGCTGTGCTGTTATCCTTCATCCTTCATCCTTCATCCTTTGCTCTTGCCGGCGATCTCTATCTGAACATTATCTGGCATCAGCACCAGCCGCTGTATGTGGATCCGGAGACCGATCAACTGCGCGGGCCGTGGGTGCGGACGCACGCGACGAAAGATTACTATGATATGGCGGCGATGCTCGAGGACTATCCGGAGATTCATTGCACGATCAATCTGACATCGTCGCTGCTGATGCAGCTACAGACGTATTATGTTGATCGCATCGGCCCGTTTGTATATACGGAGGAAGACGGCAAACGCGCCGTGGAGGTGCCAAAGTTCTGGGCAGAATGGAAAGGCAAGACAGATCCCTGGATTGATTTGGCCTTGAAACCCAGCGCGGAGTTTGATTCAACGGATATTTCAAGGCTGGTGCTGGAGCCGTGGAGCGCGTTCGGAATCTCCGACATTCAAATCGCGCGCTTCCCGGAATACAGAGCCTTGCGCGATAAACCTCGCGAGCAGTTATCGACCGATGATTTCACCGCCATTAAGTGCTGGTTCTATCTGGCGCACTTCGACCCGGATTTCTTGCGGGGCACATCAAAGCTCGATGTTAACTTGACGGATCTTGTCTCCGAGCACAACGGACATTTCTATTTGAAGCACGCCTTAACCGAACGTGATGCAAATCGGCTGGTGGCCGATGCTGTGACCGTCTGCGCCGCAGTGATCCCCGAGCACAAGAAGTTGATGGACTCGGGACAGATAGAAGTGATCACAACGCCCTACTATCATCCGATTTTGCCGCTGCTGATTGATTCGGATATGGCAAGAGAGTGTCAGCCAGATGATTCGCTGCCGAACAGGTTTAGCTTTCCACAGGATGCGGCGATGCAAATAGGTCGCTCGAATCTGTACTTCCGGTCGCTATTTGAGCGACCCCTTATGGGCATGTGGCCCGCTGAAGGTTCCATCTCCGAAGCAGCGGTGAAGACCTTCGCAGTGGGCGGAATTAGTTGGGTTTGCGGGGACATGCACGTGTTAAAGAAGTCTCAGCCGGCAAATTTGGATGTTGCTCGGGCCTACCGCGTTGAGACGGGAGTGAAAGACCTGAATAATGTTGCAATCGTCTTCCGCGAAACAACGCTTTCAGATCACATCGGGTTCACTTATCAAAAAATGAATCCCGACAGCGCTGCGAGTCACTTCCTGTACGAGATTATGAAGTATGAGCCTGCCGAGAGTGATTCAGATAGACTGCTTACAGTCATTCTCGACGGCGAGAACGCGTGGGAGTGGTACGAGCATGACAATGATGCCAAGCAGTTCTTGAATCAGCTATACCGGAATCTCACGGCTGCCACAAATCGCAAGGACCTGAAGTGCGTAACACCAACGGAGTACTTCTATGGAAGTTCAGCACCTGGCGTACCTCCGGACCATTTTCACTGGGATCGCGCTCGTGGCGTAGCAGCCCATCCTGTATCGTCGCTGCCCAAAATAGAAACACTTTGGCCCGGTTCTTGGATAAATGCAAACTATGACACGTGGATCGGCGAACCGGAAGAAAATCAGGCTTGGGAATACCTGCTGCAAACTCGGAATGATCTTGATAAAAGCGGATTGAAGCCGACAGGAGCCGGAGCACAAGCATTCGAATCCATGTACGCGGCCGAAGGTTCCGATTGGTTCTGGTGGTATGGGGCGGATCAAACGGCGGGGAGCGACAAGCCTTTTGAGGATGCATTCTTCTCTCATTTGCGCGCAGTGTACCGGCATATGCGCGAAGCGGGCGTGGATATCATAACTCCGGAATTTAAGCCGATCCTGAGCCAAGAGAAGATTGCGATTCAGGGCGGTGGCGCGATGGCGAAATCGAGCGAACTCGTGAGTGTTCGTTTTGAATGTGACGCGCGCGCGCAGGATGTGCCGACGGCAATTTACATCGTTGGCAATCAGGCAGCGCTGGGGGATTGGACACCGAATCTGATTCGGATGCGAGACGACGGCAGCGCGGGGGATCAAGCAGCAAATGATCAGATTTGGAGTTTTGAGGCGCGCTTTCCTGTTGGCAGTGAGATTCAGTACAAGTACACTAACTCGGGCACACGCAGTGTCTGGCAGCCGTCTGAAGAGTTTGCGCACGCCAATC
>CAZVXJ010000228.1:0-5445 GCA_964631675.1 uncultured Alphaproteobacteria bacterium | reverse complement strand
TGCATCGGTGGGGGAATGGCCGGTTCAATGAACAACGGCAAGGAGCCTGACGGAGAGCGATTTCTCCGCATGAATGGCAATGAAGTATTCCGCAACGCCGTGCGTGTGATGGGCAAAGCCGCCGTCGAAGCAATCGGGAGAGCCGGTCTTGCTCCCGACGACGTGGATTGGCTTGTACCGCATCAAGCGAATACTCGCATCATCGACGCCACTCGGGAGCGCTTGAATATGCCTAAGGAAAAGGTCTACGTCAATATACATCGATATGGCAATACCTCTTCTGCATCAGTACCGATTGCCCTTGATGAAGCTCGTCGTGATGGAATAATTCGTGACGGGCAGAATGTACTTTGTGTGGCCTTTGGTGGTGGGTTTACTTGGGGCGGTGCAGTCATTCGATTCTAATTCTTGTATTTCGCGATATTTCTTTCCTGCACTATCATTGTTAACTAGTCATAATATTTTTCTTTTCCCGGGCCAGGGATCTCAATCAGTGGGCATGGGAAAGGACCTTCATGATAGGTTTGAGCTGGCCCGTGCAAGGTATGCGGAGTCCAGCGAAGTTCTTGGGTTTGATTTGGCTAAGGTGTGTTTCGAAGGTCCGGAGGACGAACTTCGCCAGACGCGAACTACTCAGCCGGCCCTGTTTGTCCAATCCTGCATTGTTACTGAGCTGCTGGCAGAAAACGGTATTTGGCCGGCGGCAGTAGCTGGTCACAGCCTCGGGGAGTATTCTGCGCTGTTCGCAGCGGGATCATTGAGTTTCGAAAACGGACTCATGCTGGTCAAGGCACGGGCGGAAGCAATGCAAAAGGCAGGCGAGCAAAATCCGGGTACAATGGGTGCCATTGTCGGACTTGAAGACGAATTGATCCGCTCGATTTGCGAGTCTGTGTCTTCGGAAGAAGTCGTTATTCCAGCCAACTACAATTCTCCCGGACAAGTTGTGATCTCTGGCACTTATGCGGGAGTTCGCGCCGCACTGACATTGGCCAAGGAGAAAGGTGCTCGGCTTGCCAAAGAACTCATTGTCGGAGGGGCATTTCACTCACCGCTCATGCGGCCAGCGGCCGACCTGTTGTCCGCCGCATTGAATACCATCAGGATCGACGCTCCCAAGATTCCAGTTTTTTCCAATGTGACGGCGGCGGCCCACCAGAACTCTGATTCAATTCGCGACCTTCTTGCCAAGCAGCTTTTGTCTCCGGTCCGTTGGACGGAAACGCAAATAGCGCTCTCGCACATGACAAACTCTCGATGGTTTGAGGTTGGAAACGGAAATGTGCTCGCTGGATTGCTCAAACGCACAATTAGCGAAGCATCTGCTGAAACGGTCGGAAGAGTCGCAGATTTGGATCGAGTACTTGCTTCCCAGCCAGTGTCATCGTGAATTTTGAACTCTCCGGTCAAGTATCGTGGGTAACCGGCGCTGCGCGAGGAATTGGCAAATCCATTGCCATTCAACTGGCGAAATCTGGGGCGTTGATTGGTGTTACGGACGTCCTTGAAGACGAACTTGCGGCAACGGCTCGAGAAATTTCCGAGGTTCATGGCGTTCGTGTCTTACACCAGAAGCTGGATGTCACCGACGCTTCGGGAGTTGATGCGTGGGTTCAACGATGCGTATCCGAACTCGGCGGCCTGACCTGTCTGGTCAACAACGCCGGCATAACCCGGGACGGCTTGATGATCAGAATGTCGGATGAGGATTGGGACCGAGTGCTGAGTGTGAATCTTAAGGGAGCCTTCGTTTGCACACGAGCCGCGGTTCGCGTCATGATGAAGGCCCGATACGGTAAGATTGTAAATATATCGTCAATCGTTGGCGTGATGGGGAATGCCGGCCAGGTGAATTATTCCGCGTCGAAGGCTGGAATGATCGGACTGACAAAGTCCGTGGCCAAGGAGTTTGGAGCGCGGGGTGTGCGCTGCAACGCAATCGCTCCCGGGTTCATCACTACTGATATGACGCATCAACTGACTGATGAAGTCAAGCAAATTTATCTGAAAGCAATCCCACTTGGCCTGATGGGCCAGATGGACGATGTTGCAAACGTGTGCGCGTTTCTCGCGTCGCGCGCGTCGGACTATATTACCGGTCAAGTAATTCCGGTTGATGGCGGTCTGCATACCTGATCCTGACCGCCTGATTGGGCAAGTTAATTAGCAAGTGCAAACTGGAGGCGTACAAAAAATGGACAATGGTCTCGAGGCAAAAGTTCGCAAGATTATCGCGGATAGGCTTCAAGTCGAAGCAGACAGCGTTACACCTACCGCGAGTTTTGTAGAAGACCTCGGCGCGGATTCTCTGGATCTCGTCGAACTCGTGATGGCATTCGAGGAAGAATTCGATCTGGAGATTCCTGATCAGGACGCAGAAGGCATGAAGACGGTCGGCAATGCCGTAGAGTACCTCCAGAAGAAAGTGGCCGAAAAGCAGGTCTGAGCTATATGACCAATCCCTCGAGGCGCAGGGTGGTCGTCACCGGAATGGGAGTTGTCACTCCTATCGGTAAGACGGTCACGGAATTCTGGTCTGCGCTCATGGCTGGCAGCATTGGCGCCGGGCCGATTACGCTCTTTGATCCCGAGCAGTTCCAGACGAAATTTGCGTGCGAAGTTAAGGACTTTGATCCGTCGCAGGTAATAGATTCGAAGGAGGTCCGCCGTATGGACCGCTTTGCCCAGTTCGCCCTCGTGGCGGCAAGTGAGGCAATCCATGATGCCGGCCTTGTAGGCGCGAATTCTGCGGTTGACCGTTCAAATGTCGGTGTGATTGTGGGCAGCGGAATTGGCGGAATTGACGTGTTTGAGGAACAGGCAAAGGCATACCTTGAGAGGGGGCCAAGACGAATCAGCCCGTTCTTCGTTCCAATGATGATTTCAGATATTGCTGCAGGGCATATCTCGATCCAGTGGGGGTTCCAGGGCCCTAATCTGGGTATTGTGTCTGCATGCTCTACTGCCGGGCATGCCATACATGTGGCACTCCGAATGATCCAGGCTGGTGAAGCTGATGTGATGATTTGTGGCGGAAGCGAAGCTGCCATTACCCACCTCGGACTCGGCGGATTTAATGCAATGAGGGCACTTTCCACTCGGAATCATGAACCGCAACGGGCAAGTCGTCCTTTTGACAAAGACCGTGATGGTTTTGTGATGGGAGAGGGCGCAGGGATCATGGTAATTGAGTCGCTGGATCACGCAAGGAAAAGGGATGCGAAGATTCATGCGGAGTTGTTGGGTGCTGGCGCCTCGGGTGATGCATTCCATATCACGGCCCCGCACGAGCTGGGGTTGGGTGCACAAAGAGCGATGTCCGCAGCACTTCGCGACGCAGGAATCCCCAATGAGGACGTTGCGTATGTAAACGCACATGGTACCTCTACCGATATCGGCGATCCGATCGAGACTCGTGCCATCCGTGAAGTTTACGGCCCCCATGCATACAAGTTGGCAGTCTCGTCAACAAAATCTATGACCGGACACTGCTTGGGCGCGGCGGGTTCGATCGAGGCCATCGCGTCTATTCTGGCTACACAGCACGACATGTTGCCGCCTACGATGAATCTTGAAAACCAGGATCCGGCTTGCGACCTCTACTACGTTCCTAACAGGGCACAAGCCCGTCGAATTGATGTTGCCATGTCAAACTGTTTTGGATTCGGCGGACATAATTCCAGCCTGATCTTCTCAAAACCGGGCTATCGGCCCAATTGAATTGCCTGTCGCATGTTCTCCCGGCTGCTGCGTTACTTCACCCGTTCACAGGAGATCATTAGTCCGGAAATTCTGGCGAGAGTCAAGGCTCTTGAGAATCTGATTGGTTACCGCTTTCAGAATAGACTGATCCTGGTGGATGCATTGAAGCACCGCTCGGCGCTTCAGATCTACAATGAAGATCGTAACCGGTCCAACGAGAGATTGGAGTTTCTCGGTGATGCGGTTCTGGATTTCATTGTAGCCGAGTATTTTTACAACCTGTTTCCCATGATGGTAGAGGGCGAGCTGACTCGGTTGAGATCAGTGATCGCCAGCGGATCAGTACTCGCGCGAGCTGCTCAGTCACTTGATTTGGGTCGGTTCGTCTTGATGAGTCCGAACGAGGAAAAGACTGGTGGTCGAGATAGGGCGTCAATCCTTGAGGACGCGTTTGAAGCGGTTATCGGTGCCCTCTATCTTGATGGCGGCCTCGAGGTTGCCCGTGATTTTGTCGAATCTCATCTCCTTGGAAATTGGCGGGATGTAGTCAGGCAAAAGGAATTCGTCAACTACAAGAGTCTGATTCTCGAACACGCACAATCCAAGTCCTGGTCAGCGCCGGTATACGCGCTGCGGGAAGAAACCGGGCCTGACCATCTAAAGAAGTTTGTGGTTGAGTTGCTCATCAACGGGGTTGTTTATGGGCGTGGCGAGGGCCGGTCCAAGAAGGCGGCCGAGCAAGAAGCGGCGCTCGCATCTGCTGAAATATTGGGGCTTTTGCCGAATCTGGATCCGGCTCAAGCTCATGGAGGGGTTAAACGATAATACTTGCAATCGGCTTTTCTCGCGGTAGTTTTCTTTCTTCAAGTTTCTAAGTTCCGTGACGGCCGAGTCCCGCCTGCATTTGTAGTCGCTGGCGGTTATGGTGGATATCATCCCGATGCCATCCGTCGCGGCCATTCTTGAAGGGGAAGGCCGCGTTTTGCTCAAACTCTTGTGGTACTGTTTACTACTGATTATCGTAGATAAGTTCACTCGTCGAATCATGTCAGATCAGAAATTCTCAATGGCGTTATCATTCCTGCTTCTCCCGGTGTTTGCATCGTTCTTGTTGTTGGCCGGATGTTCTATCGAGGAGAGTGAGCAGGGAATTACGGGTGCCATTTCAGTCCGATTGGTCGATTCCACAGGATCTGCAATCGAGGGTGGCGAGATTTACATCGATGACGAGTTAAAAACGCAGCGGACGCAAATCAACCCAGTAGTGATTTCCGGCATACCGGTTGGGTCGCGCACCGTGCGTGTTTTCCGCCCTGGGTTCCTCACCGCGAGTGATACTGTAGATGTCGCATTCCAACGTACCGTTGCAGTCGAGTTAGTCACTCGAGTAGCCCCGCCGGGCGTAGTTGAACTGACACAGGTCCCTGACAGTACTGTGCTGCTGTTGAACGGGCTGCGTTACGGGCAGGCTCCTCCCAGTTTCTTTTCAGTTGGCAATGGCAGTTATCGCATATCAGCGTACCTTTCCGGTTATGCAACCGATCTCCCGTCCCGGTGGATTCGAACGGTGATCGAAGGGGACACAGTCAGAATTGCGCCAACTTTCACGCAGGTGGCTGTCGGTTCCACGGTTGGGTCACTCGCCCCTCCGTTCTCGCTGCCCGACGACCTCGACAGTGCATTCTACCGTGTGCAGGACCAGCGAGGTCTTGTGACGGTACTGACTTTCTTCTTCTACAATTG
>CAZVXJ010000227.1:0-5452 GCA_964631675.1 uncultured Alphaproteobacteria bacterium | reverse complement strand
GTCAGTGCATACCCCAATATTGCGGATGGGGCTTCTGCAGGAAATACAACCGCATTTCGTTTTACCGCTACTTCTGTATTCGACCGTGAGCCTGTGCAGCTCTATCTGAATTTGACTACATCAAATGCCGGTAACTTTTTAGTCCGGGTTGATTTGACTCCATACGCAGGAAACGTCCAGTATATTTCGAGCGCCTACTTTGGACCGGGTGGCACACCCGATCCGGGCGAGACGGGCAATTACACAGTTACGTTCAAGAACAACGGGTGGAGGTCCCTGCTCAGCTCGACTGGAATCTTGCGTTCACTTGATCCGTTTGTGATTGTGAATGACTCAGTAGGAACTTACGGCACCGTCATTCCACAGGCTAACTCGACGAATGCCGCCGATCAGTTCAACATAACCCTCAGCAATCAGTCTTACAATGGTCACCGGGCCGACCTGCTGCTTATCATTACAGATTCAAACGGTCTGCGTGACAGCGTTGCATTCGTTGACACTATCGGCACGCAGGGAACGACGAGTCCGACTGGTCCTGATGATTACGGCTACTACGCCTATGACAATACGGAAACCCAGCCAGCAGGTTCGGGTTCAACGTACTCCTGGATTGAAATCTCACCAGCCCTCGGCGGACCCGGAACTTCGCTAAATTGGACGGATACTGGCGAAGATGGTGACGATTATGGCACGCTGACTCTGCCCTTTACGTTTACGTTTTACGGTTTTAACTTCAACCAGATTACGCTTTGTTCAAACGGATGGCTCGCGTTTGGATCCTACCAAATGTGGGACTTCCGCAATTATCGAATGGGCACGCCGCTTGGGCCGCCGTACATGGTTGCCGCCTATTGGGACGATCTTGCCGTGAGCGGGAACAACAATGTGTTCTATTACTACGACGCCGCCAATCACTGGTACATTGTCCAGTGGCGAGCCACGACACTGTGGACAGGCGTGTCCGAAGTTTTTGAGGTGATTCTCTATGATCCAGCGTGGTATCCTTCAGCGTCTGGAAATGGCAAGATAAAGGTTCAGTACAACACGTTTAACTTGAGCCAAAATCAAGACAACAGCCAGAACGACAACTACTATGCATCATTCGGAATTCAGAATGGCGACCATAGTGTAGGCTTGGACTATGGATACTGGAATACCTGGTCGGCAGGATCTGTGCCGCTTGCGGCCGGCCGTTCGATCATGTATACGACCGATGCCAATGGTCAATTGAATCCGGTGATCACATTAAATACTCCCAATGGCGGTGAGAATTGGTATGTCGGACAGGCCTACAACATCTTGTGGAGCAGTGCCGCCATTTCTGGAAACGTGAATGTTGAATTGCGTCGCCCCTATCCCGGATCGCCTTGGGAGAGTATTGCGGCTGCCACAGCTAACGACGGAATCCACTCTTGGACGGTCTCTGGAGCAGCTTCTGCTGCAGCCAGGATTCGTGTGACATCCGTCACCAATCCCGCAATTGGTGACACCTCTGCGGCAAATTTCAATATCATCATGCCGACAGTCAGTCTTGACGCACCCAACGGCGGCGAAACATGGCTGATTGGCGATCAGAACTTCATCACCACGACTTCAGTGGGTACAGGAGCGCTTACGGTATCGCTCAATCGAAACTACCCTGTCGGCACGTGGGATGTCATTGATGCTAACGCCGGTGGATCGGTTTCCTGGAATGTCACCGGACCGGGATCAAACGTCTGTCGAATTCGTGCAATCAGCAACGCAGTACCCTCTGTCGGCGATACGTCAAGTGCCAACTTCACGATCGGCCAATATCCGGCTATATCGCACGATCCGCATGCTGACTCTGCCCCCGGTGCTCTGATTTTTACTGCGCAGGTAACCGACGAGCTTCCTGGATTCTCTGTCGAGTTGAATTACCGCCCCGTGGGTGCCGGTGTGTTTACGACGCAAGCAATGACAGCAACCGGCAATCCCAATGAGTTTTCTGCTACCACGCCGGCCCTTCCTGCAGGAGAGTACGAGTATTACCTGAGAGCTGTTGATACTCAAGGCTTAATCACTGTCAATCCGCCTACGGGCAATCACAGCTTTGATGTCAATTCGATCAATGTCGGTGAAATCGCTTATGACGATGGCGTGCAGGAAAACTACAACTGGGTAGACGGCACGGGTTACAAGTGGGCAGTCAAGTTCGACGCGCCTTCGTATCCATATTTGCTTTGTGATGCACGGTTTGCGATTTGCCCGACTTGTCCGCAGAGTGGACACGATCCTGTGCTGGTGTGGGTTTATTTGGCTGACGGACCGGGCGGATTGCCGGGGACCGTTGTGCTTCGTGATACGACGGGTGCCGCCGGAAATACAGTGGGAGGTCTACCGGGTGGTCCTGCGTGGACGGAGACAGTTACTCGTACGGCGGGAAATTGTGTTTCACTCAGCCAGTCGTTTTACATTGCTGTTCAAAACCTTGACCCGCGCCTGAAACCCGCTGCATTTGCCACCGATACGAGTGCTTCTCGGGCCGGCCGATCTTATTTCTATGATGAGTGTGACGATGAGTGGTTTAGCGAGACAACCTCGGGTCACGAGAATGCCCGTCCGGGCGATAGAATGATCCGAGCTCGTGGGTTCGCAGCAACTCCACCTCAGGTGACGGTTATCCGGAGCGGATCAAATGCAGTCTTGAACTGGCCGGCCACGGGCGCCCCGTACTACAAGGTATACTACTCAGCCACCGTAGGTGGTGCGTATACCTATCTCGGCACATCCAGTACGACGAACTATACCGATCTGAACACGGTGACCAACAACATCATCCGGTTCTATCACGTTACGTCAAGCGACGCGCCTTGATTTAGCTGGTTCGCGGATTTGTCTCGATATGCTGAAAGGCGCCCCGGGAGAAATCCCGGGGCGCCTTTGTACTACAGAAAGCTTGCAATCGCAGAGCTCAGTCATTATATTTCATGACTATTCGTATACGTTTGTACTCCAGTACAATTGAGGACTCCACTCATGAATCTCCTCAGGCTAATTTGTTGCCTCGCATTCATTTTGACCGGGATCACAACCTCGGCTTTCAGCCAACGTGACCCATTGGATCAGGGAAACGACAATTGTCCAGCGACCAACATTGCCTCTCTGCCCTACTCCGACACCGGTACGACCTCGAGCCGTAATCACACGTCCAACATGACCTGTGCCACTGGAACTGCGGGAGATGTGATTTATCAGTGGGTGGCCAATCAAAATATCACGGTGCAGGCCTCACTCTGCGGATCAAGTTATAATACGGCGCTTTCAATTCGCGGCGGCACACCTTGTCCCGGCGCGACCGAAGTAGCCTGCAATAATGATTTCTGCGGCACGAGCGGCAATCGTAGTCAGGTGCAGTTCGCGGCAACGTCCGGCGCAACCTATTACTTTATCGTCGGTGGGGACGGCACTTCATCGGGAAACTATTCGCTGAGTATCACGACAATTTCTCCAGCATCCTGTTTTACGTTTACGCCCGATGATTTCAATTTCGGTTATGTGGCTCAAGGCGCTACACCCACCACCACTTTGAACGTCGCGAATGCCGCTGGCGTTGCGCAAACAGTGACGTTTCAAACGACGGCGGCCAATTTCACCGTGACGCCTAATCCGGTGTTGATTCCGGCCGCTGGAAATGTGAATGTGACGCTGGCCTTCAACAACAATTTTTCAATTCCGGTGGATCTGACTTCAACAATCTACGCCCGCGGCAATGGTTCATGTTTTACAGGATATATGTACGCCGTTGCGTCCGCGTCGCCCAATCCCGTGGTTCCAGCTGCTCCGATCAATCGCGGGCTTGAATCGGACAATGCATTTTGGTATGCTGTCAATATGCAGGGAAATGAGTCTGCGGCATATTGGGCATGGGAAATCCAGGAGAGCGGTGGGCCGGTTCAATATCTTCAGGCGAATGGTACTTTGGGACCCACAATGGATTTCGGTTCTGTCGACTTTTGGTACGGACAAAACGGCGGTTATGTCTCGGGACTTGATCCTGCGACATTGTATTATCTCCGGACTTATTGCCGTTCCTATGCCGGAGTGGTCGCAGGACCCAGCCCGGCGACGACGTTTAACACACTTGCCGCGATTGCTCCTCAAGTTCCGCAGAATGTTGTAGCTTTTCGCCGCGCACTGGGGTATGCATTTGATTTTGAGCAGGTTGTTCTAGACGTTGCCGAGAGAGCGATCGATGACGAGCTGTATTGGTACTACCGCGGACCAAGTTCGAACGGTCCGTGGACGCCGTTTATCTCGACCAGTGATAATCACTATTTGCTTCCAACTTTGCCGAATGATCGAGAATTCTACTATGTTACAGCCGAAGCGCATAACTTGTGGTATCCCGGGCAGGCAAGCATCATATGGCCATTCCCAGGTGAAGTCGTAAATGTGGGCAGTCCGCTGCTCGGTCACTACGAAGTAGATGAAACGGGCACGCAGTGGCAATATCGCGTCGGAACCGGCGCATGGACTGCTTGGACCGATCCGCCGTCAACGTCCGACGGCTACGATTTCTTGCAGTCGGATCAAGACTTTTTTCATCCGCCTTCTCCGGCCAGCGGCGCGGGACAAATTCGCTACGGTGATTTCTCAGATCCGGACTTGTACGACACGCGTAATGTGACATTCAACCGCCGACCGATCATGACTCCGGATTACATGCGCATCGTGCCGCAAAACTACGTTTACTTCGACGCGCTGGCGTCCGATCCCGATGGTTCAATCGCGGCGACAATTTGGAATGTGGGTGGAACTAATGTACTTGGCCCAACCGCAACGTTTGCGTTCAGCAATCTGAATATTGCCTATCCTGTGCAGGTGACCACGATTGACAACAATGGTGTGAAAACCGTTGCGCGAACTGAGATTGTTCCGTCAGCCGTTCCTACCGTTCCTACAAGTTTTGCCGAAACGGGATGCGGCTGCGATTCGATGGATATCATCGCCGATCCTGCGCAAAATGCCGGAGGTGGATTGAAATACACCGGGCATTACAAGATTCGCAACGCGCCTGCCGGACGTACCGGGCCGAACAACGATATTCCGAATCCGGTGACAGGAACGACTCCGCCGGACGATGGATATCACTTGCACATGAATTTTAACGTACATGCGCGACTGATGACCGGAAGCGATCTCTCATGCACGCATTTTCAGCTTTGTCAGAGAACCGCACAGATTATTTGCGGCAACGACACCACGACAAAGTACAAAGATGACTCGCCCAATTCCGGTTATGGTGGTGATACGATGGCCGAAGATGATTATACAGAAGTTGACGCCGGAGGTGCGAACGGTAAACTGATTAGCGATAATCCGGCGTCTACCGATCAGAACGGCGTGCAATCCCCGCCGTCAATAGACTGGATTGATGCGCCGGGGTTTGATGCAGTTTCCGCGGCTGATGCGGAAGGCTGCCGTTATA
>CAZVXJ010000226.1:0-5468 GCA_964631675.1 uncultured Alphaproteobacteria bacterium | reverse complement strand
AACGATGCAGACGAGTTTGTGTGTTTGGAAGTGAATACCCTGCCCGGCATGACTCGCACATCCCTCGTCCCGAAAGCGGCGGCCGCATTCGGAGTCAGTCCGACGGATCTTATGAGGCGGATTGTCGATGATGCACTCTTTAAGAGGACAATCTCCGTTTGAATCGTACGATCGGTGGAGTTCTCTCTGAGGATGAACGGTTCATGCGTTTGGCTATTGCGGAAGCCGCTAAAGGCGCCGGTTACGTCAGTCCCAATCCAATGGTTGGTGCTATTGCGGTTAAGCGCGGCCGGATTCTTGCCAAAGCTTATCATAAGAGATATGGCGAGACTCATGCGGAAGTAGCACTTCTGCGAAAGTTGACTTCCGAGGAAGCGAAGGGAGCAACGATTTATGTTAATCTGGAGCCTTGCTGTCACTTTGGAAAGACGGCCCCATGCACCGATGCCTTAATCGCTTCCAAAGTCAGGCGTGTGGTAGTAGGTCATGAAGATCCAAACCCAAAGGTAAGCGGCAGGGGGATCAAGCAAATTAGGCAGGCAGGGATCGCGGTTTCTGTTGGCATACTGAGCCGAGAGGCCAGGGAGCTGAATCAACCGTTTTTGACCTTCATCGCAAAGGGTCGCCCATGGATACTGCTGAAAGTTGCGCAATCCATGGACGGACGAATTGCATTGGCCAATGGCCAATCACGCTGGATCTCCGGCGTCGAAGCTCGAAAGGAAGTGCATCGACTAAGGTCGCAGCTTGACGCTGTCTTGGTGGGTGCGCGGACGGTTGCTGCCGATGACCCTGAACTCACAGTCCGTCACGTGAAAGGCCGAAATCCAATTCGCGTTGTGCTTGATTCGAATTTGGCACTATCGGCCAAAGCAAAGATTTTTCTTCAGCAAGATCCGGAGCGGACGTGGGTAATGACCACTGATAGGGCGAGTGCCACACTAAAGGCTAAGATTGAAAAGACCGGTGCTGCCGTCTTTTGTGGCCCGACGGCGCACGACGGCCACGTAAATCTTGAATGGGTTGTACAGACACTCTCGAGTCTGGGAGTTACTTCGGTGTTAGTCGAAGGGGGCGGAACTATTCATGCATCTTTCATCAGAGCAGAGTTGTTCGACAAACTTATCGTTGCCGCAGCGCCGATGCTGATCGGGAATGACGGAATCGCGGCGACTGCCAATCTTGGATTACAAGAGCTCAGCCATGCACCACGATTTTCGGTCTCAGACGTTCGCAAAGTAGGTGAAGACCTTTGGATTGAGATGGTCAGAGATGTTCAGCGGAATAGTTGAGTGCACCGGCGAGGTTGTGCAGATTACAGATTCTGGAGGAAATCGCCGGTTGTCCGTCTTGGCTCCGTCCATCGCGGCAGGACTCGGCATCGGCTCGAGCGTATCGGTTGACGGATGCTGTCTCACCGCAGTCCAATTAGAAGGCGACACGATTCGATTTGACTTAATGCCCATCACCCTTGAGCGCACGAGACTTGGTGACATACGTCAAGGCGATCGCGTGAATCTCGAACGTTCGTTGAAGATGGGTGACGAAGTAGGCGGGCATTTTGTTCAGGGACACGTGGATGGCATCGGGAGAGTCGAGAGTATACTCGAAGTGGCCGCATCGCACGAAGTGCAGATTCACATAGGCCGACAGCTGGGCCGTTTTGCGGCACAAACAGGATCGATCACGGTCAATGGAGTCTCCCTAACTATCGCCCGAGTCACCGAGGAGTCCATAACAGTTGGGATTATTCCACACACATGGAGTATCACCAATTTTTCAGAATTCCGATCGGGAACAAGAGTGAACATCGAAATGGACATGTTGGCAAAATACTTGGACCGTCTCATTCACACATCACAACTTGATCGCACGAACCTAAGTCATGCGGAGACAGATTTTCAGGGACGGCCGCCGCGCGCGGTGTGACGATAGGACCTCTTTCATATGCTTAATACGATTCACGAAGCGTTAGCTGACGTTGCCGCCGGAAAACTGCTGATAGTGGTAGATGACGAGGATCGCGAGAATGAGGGTGATCTTTTTCAGGCTACTCAATTTGTCACTCCGGAATCGGTCAATTTCATGGCGACCCATGGACGGGGGATGATCTGTGTGTCCATCATGGATGATCGCGCCGATCAGCTTCAGCTTGCGCCGATGGTCGCTCACAACACATCGCTTCGCGGTACCGGGTTTACGGTGTCGATTGACTATGTGCATGGTACGACGACGGGCATTTCCGCGTTTGATCGCGCGAAGACACTGCGAGCCGTAGTCGAACCCCATACCAAGCCCGAGGATTTTGCGAGGCCTGGCCACATCCACCCGTTGCGGGCAAGGCCTGGAGGTGTGCTCGAACGTGCGGGACAAACCGAGGCCGCGGTAGACTTGGCCCGATTGGCTGGATGCTTTCCATCCGGGATTCTCTGTGAGATCATGGGCGACGACGGACAGATGATGCGGCGACCTGCACTAAGAAAGTTTGCAGATTTGCACGGCATCAAGATTGTCTCAGTTGCCGATCTCATTCGTTACCGCAGTATTCACGAGAGGACCGTGGTCGAAAGAGTGCGGGTTCATTTTCCGACCAATTACGGCGAGTTTACATTGTTTCATTTTGAGGCCGTATGCGAGCATAAAGACCATCTGGCAATCGTCAAGGGCAATTTGCCGTTGAGGCAGCCAGCACTGGTTCGCGTACACAGCGAGTGCCTGACTGGAGACGTGTTGGGTAGTCAGCGATGCGATTGTGGCGGCCAGTTACACGCTGCCCTGCGTGCAATTGAGAATGAAGGCAGTGGTGCGGTCATCTATCTTCGCCAGGAAGGTCGAGGCATCGGCCTGGGACCCAAACTCCAGGCCTACAAACTGCAGGACGAGGGATTTGATACTGTAGATGCAAATCTGCATCTTGGATTTCGCGCCGACCAACGCACGTACGGAGCCGCTTCTCAGATCCTCCGCCAATTGGGTGCGACGCGAGTCAGGTTGATGACGAACAATCCGAAAAAAGTCGAAGAACTTGAGCAACTCGGTATTCAAGTGACTGAGCGTGTCTCGATTCAAGTGAATACGAGTGCTGCAAGCAAATCCTACATGCAGACAAAGCGCGACAAAATGGGACATATTATTATCATGGACGAATAGAGCATGCGAGCATGCCGGGGGGCTTTGCCGTTCATACTTGTGGTGATGGTGATCGCACTATCATGTCGCTCCAAGGATTCTTGTTCTGACTGTGAAGAGCCTGAAGAACCTCTACGTCCACCCATCGGTCTGGGATTCGGATTTCCATCGGGCGACATCTGCGGATTCAGTCTCGAAACGAATGATGTGACGCGATCGTTGATGACCGATCTGGGATTTGTGGCCGATGCCAAGATCAACTACTCCGGGGACAAGTTGTTTCTGGCGATTCAGTCGGAGTATGGAATCAAGATTCTCAGATTATCAGATTTCTCGGAGCTGGACTGGGTGATTCTACCAGCGCTTCCGTTAAAGATAGAGTTGGATCTCAGTGGGTCCAAGGTATACATCCTTACGCGAAACGGTGGGTTTTGGGTCTACCGGACAGCACCTCAGGTTTTTGATACGCTTGACGTGCCGATTGAGTCGAGAGATTTCGCATTGAGACCCCCTAATCAGCACGAGGCCTGGATTGTCTCCCCGCAAGATCACTCAGTCAACATAATCGATCTTCAATCAAGCACGATTGTGCATACAATCTTCTTGAATCAACGCCCGGCCTCCATAGCGTTTTCCGGAGACGGGGACCAAGTGTATATTGCAGCCTATGGTACGGGCTCAGCGGTGTATGTGATTCAGTCGTCGTCACGGACTATTACTGACACGCTGGACGCACCGAATCGAATTCGCGACATCGCTATATCTGACGACGGTCGATATCTCACAGGAGCTGACTCATCAACCGGTACGATACGCATCTGGGACCTCCATGCGGATACATTTCGCGACGTCAGCGGGCCACGATTCGCGGCACATTTGCAGTTCTTACGCAACGCCCACGACTTCTATGCACTCGATCCGGAAACAGGATCTATGGTGCGAGTTTCCGTGACGGACACAACTGCCGCCATTGAGGATACGGTTGTTCTTCCTTCCACGACTTCTGCATTTGCGCTGTGGGAGTTACTCTGAGATTAGTCGTGCAAAGGGTGTTGCGCGCAAGCGTGACGGTTGAAGGTCGACAGGTGAGCAGCATTGAAAAAGGGCTGCTCATTTTGCTCGGTGTAGAACAGGGCGATACCAGCGCAGAATTGGAATGGTGCGTGCAGAAAATAGCCGGGCTGAGAATTTTTCCGGACAACGAGGACAAGATGAACTGCAGTGTGCAGGACATTGGCGGAGAAGTTCTGGTGGTCAGTCAGTTTACATTGTGCGCTGACATTGAGAAGGGAAGGCGTCCAAGTTTCATCGGAGCTGAGGCCCCTGAACCAGCCAAGAAGATGTACGAATCGTTTGTGGACCGCTTGCGTGGGCTAGGTGTGCGAGCGGCCACTGGTGTTTTCGCTGCCAAGATGTCAGTCTCACTGGTCAATGAAGGACCAGTGACGATTTGGATTGATAAGAAGGGCAAACTCCCGGGTTCTCCCGTGTAGGGAGTACTGCGATCGATTACATGCGGGATTGCCGCGATCGTCCTGGTGTCCTTGACGATCTAGGAGTTAGCGTGTAATCAAAGCGGCCGGACAAGACTGTCCGGCCGCTTTGATTGACAAGCCTTCTGCAAACTATGCGGTCGATTCTGCCGCAACAACAGCAGATTGTGCGATTCTCCTTAGTATGCGGGATGCCTCAATCAGCATGGCAAGGGCAAGACCAAGCAGAACGATCGCCACGTAGGGCACGGGACTGGTTGGCAAGGCAAATTGATCACTGGAATTCACCCAACCTGTGGAGGCGAAACGAATCAACGCCCAAGAGCTCATCGTGTACATCCATACTGCGGGCAAAGCGGTTGCATACCAAACCCATGCGGCACGGTGGCGCTCATATAGCCAAACCGTCACAGCAATCAGAGTCAGGGCGGCCAGCAACTGGTTGCTCGCACCGAAGAGCGGCCAGAAAACTCTCCACGCCGGAATAGTGCGACCTTGTGCATCAAGGATTGTCTGAGTCACGAAAAAGGCGGGCACCAATGCAGTAATCGCCGTAGCGCTCCAGCGACCAGCTGTGGTGGTCCAGCCGGTCAGCTCCTGCACAATGTACCGACCCAAGCGGGTACAGACATCAAGCGTGTCGTACACGAACGTTGTAAATGCAAGCAACCCAAACGAGATCGCAAACCCGACAGGAATTCCGAAGGTACCCAAAAAGTTGCCCAGCCCTTGTGCATAAACGAGATTGGGTTTGCCGGCGAGTGCCGCTCCAGCGTCACTAGAAAGTATCATGACGCATGCAAGCGATGCCACTGCAACCATAGCTTCCATGAGCATGGCGCCGTA
>CAZVXJ010000225.1:0-5515 GCA_964631675.1 uncultured Alphaproteobacteria bacterium | reverse complement strand
GTGGAATCCAGAATGTCGTTCACTGCGCTTGGGGTAGGCAATCAGGAAACCGGCCAAACCGCCGAGTGCCGTGCCGACGAATATCGGTCCGCTATCACTGTCGCTCACCAGAATGCCCAACCCGGTTCCGGCCATCGCGCCCGCCACCGTGCCCACGAGCGCAATCTGAGCCTCCTGTTTTTCGGCGTGATTGAATTTTATCAAGCGGTGTCCAACAATCAAGCCGGTCGTGGCTCCCGCAATTCCGGCCGCGGCGTAGTTCTCGGCTCCATGGACATTCGTTGTCGCCAATACAGCCAGAGGAAGTGCGATCCCGAGGTATCCCGCCGCGCGAATCATGTAGGCGTCGCCGCGTGTGTAGTGATATCGCGAGGCAAGTTCACTGTAGAGAACCATACCGCTAACCGACCCGGCCAGCGTTGCCGCGGCAAGTGTATGGTCCTCGGCATCTTCGGAGTACTTATCGTCATCTCCAATGATGATGGCACCGGATGCAAAACCAATGGCCATTCCAAAATCATTGCCCACACCGATGCTGGCCGCACGTCCATCACTCATCTTGCTGCCTTCTGCCCAAGCGTAGAAGGCACAGCCTTCGGCCAGCCCTGTGAGGGCCGCAATGCCTGCGATTTTATTACTTATGTCCCGTGTCTTTTCATTGGTTACCAACTCGGCGAGTGCCACACCATGCAGCGGGCCGCGTGTCGTCCCATTCAGAAACATTGTTACCGCGCCCATCGGCACCGACTTATGCTGCGTCAACAGCATCGGCACCAGATAATTCCCTCCGGCCAGGAGCCAGTACATTGCGACGGCATCATCATCTTTCAGATTTGCTGCCATCGGTATCGCCCAATCATAAAACAGCAGACCAGTGATGGTCTGCCCTATCAGCAACTTGTTGCGCGGTGAGCGTTCCCTTTCTGCGGCAGTCGGCACCGCGGTTACAGGGTTCGTAACCGATGGCAGTGCATTCAATCGAGAGTCCACGCGGCTCCTCAGGCTGTCCACTTCTGCCGAGGTGATCAGTCTTGTCTTGCGCACATCCTTGAAATCTTCTCCGTGAATCACCTCCAGCGAATACGTGCTGTCCGATAGTTTGAACAGCCGCGCCTCCACAAGGTACGGAAACTCGGGGAACAGCTGCAAGCGCGTTTCGATTTCCGCCGTAATCGTCAGCACTTTGCCTGCGCTGTCGAACGGCACTTGCACTTCTGCGGCGCCGGAGATGCTCGCGGTCCCCAACAGAGCTATCAGGAATATGTTTCGCATTTTATCCCCCCCGGGATAATGTCCGCCTATTTCAAATTACCGCCGAGGCATGCTAGGACAACGAATCTAATCGCATTTAAGTGAATTTTCGTCCGTAACATGCCCGGAATCTAACTTCAAGTACAGCACTTTTTGGGTCACCGTCTGACTTTCGCCTTGCAGCCGCACAAAATAAATCCCGCCGCCGGTCTCCGCTTTCCAAGTCACCGAATGCACTCCCGCCTCGCGCCGACCATGCTCAAGTCTTGCTACCTCTTGCCCTAGCAGATTCATGACTTCGAGCGATACGGACTGCGTTTGATTCAGTTCGTATTCGATTCGCAGTTCGCTGTTGAAGGGATTCGGAAAGGCGGCGAGTTTCAGTGATGAAGGCTGAGGATGAAAAGCTGAAGGCTCGGAAGAAAGCGGCTCATCCCATGGGATCGAGGCGATGCGAAGACGTTTTATGGTAGGATCGCCGATTCGCTCCTCGCTCCACAATGCGAAGACTTCGCCGTCCGACGAAAGCGCCAAGTCGGTTTGCAGAATTCTTTGTTCGGATTCTGTCCAGTAGAGTGTTCCGGCCGGAATAAGAATTACACCGTCTAAGGTGG
The DNA here is from genome assembly GCA_964631675.1 of uncultured Alphaproteobacteria bacterium. Taxonomy (GTDB): domain Bacteria; phylum Electryoneota; class RPQS01; order RPQS01; family RPQS01; genus CAZVXJ01. The sequence goes on along the minus strand of CAZVXJ010000225.1, from coordinate 3,650 downwards.
CGCGCGTCAAAAGTAAACCGGCGTTGGCAATAGAAATCCAAGTTGCGCCTATGTTGTCATTAATAGCAGCACTTGCTGGATTATCTTCAAGGATGACAATCTCCGAACAGGTTTCGTTTTGAGTGTCCAAATTGAGCAGCATTGCCGGATAATCTTGCCCCCAAAAGGTGGCACTCCGAGTGAGTACATAGAGCCGCTCACTAACGGACTCCCACATTCCCACAGGAAATGCATCGCACTCGAACTCAAATCCGCCGAACCATCCACACGGGCTCCACCAGTCGCCTCCGTAGAGATTGCCTGCACAAACAAATCCGCCCTCATCCATGCCGATCACGAGCGGAGAGTCCGACTCTGCGTGAATAGCCCATGCTCCTAGTGTGAAAGCTGCTCCACCGTAACTTCCGTCGCGGACCAGCACGAGTGTATCCAGGCGATACTCTTGGGCATCGAACCCAATCCCGGCCTCCGGAAAGCCGACCCATGCCTGCCAGTAATTCACCCATGTAACCACCATTTTATTCGGAGTTGAGTGAGTTAGTCGAAGGTGATCCCGCATGCTGGAACCACCCCGATCCCATGTTGGATAGTGCGGTGCAGATCCGAGCGAATGCGCAGTTATGATATCATCATGCTCAATAGTTAGAATAGTTTGGTTGACCGACGCGGAACTGTCATACGTCAGAAGTACCCACCCAAAGGGTGTATACAAAACATCTTCAAGGGCACGAACGTACCCCGTTGCAATTTCACCCACCACCGTCGGCCATCCTACAACATTTCCGGTAGCAGTATTGAACACTTGCATCCACGTGTACGAACCAAGTTGGTAGAACACACGCGCGGTGCTGTCTGACTCGGCCAAAACTTGAAATCCTGAAACATCAGGAAGCTCTGTGCCTTCATAGAGTGTGTACGGCCCCTCCACCTGCGCAAAAGAGATCGCATTAACCAGAAAAACAAGTGCAATTGAGCGAATCATAGCGTCCTCCGTCAAGTTAGTCAAACACTCTTCGCATCGAAACAATCGCATCCGCTGTCGCGGATTCACCGCACTTGCAGGGCGGTGTCACGTTGGGGCAGCTCCGCAGGCAGACCGAGAGCGTATAGGTAATCCCCGGCTGCAGCCGCTTGAAATTCACCCACGGGCCGCCGGTCGGACAGGCAGTCAAGTCGTGCATGATCGCTTTGTCGCCCTCGTAAACTGTTCCGCAAGCGCGGCAGCTTGCGGTCGTGGTGTCGCCGTTGAAATAGATCGTCGTCAAGAAATACGTCGTGTCCTTCTGAACGGTGAAGGTTTTCGTCACGCAGTCCGCCGCTTGGGAAGGACATTCTACCGTATCCTTGCAAGTCACGTCGTGCACGCTGGTGATAATCGGCCGCGGCCACGCAGGATCATTCACCTCGCCCGGTAAAAGCGCATCGCCGCGCGGCGGCGGAGCCGGAGGTGGCTGCCCCAGGTCCTGACACATCAGCAGCACGAGTACCACCGAGAGAATGGCACCGAGTATGATGAGACTTAGTTTCATGGGGTGTTCCGCCTGCTCTCCATCGTGGGTCTGGAGACCCACGACGGCAAGCAATAATCGAGAGCCTTCACTTCGTTCAGGATGACAAGAAATGAGAACACACGCAGTGTGTCAGGCCTCTACGGGTGCAGGAATCAATTCGTCGAGCCAACCGAGCAACTCGCGGATATCCTTCACCTGCCAATCCGCCATGTGCGCGATGCGGAAGGTCTTTTCCTTCAGATCGCCGTAGCCGTTGGAGATGATGGCATGATGCCGTTTCGAGAGATCCTTGTTAAGCTGCGAGATATTTATCTCGCGGTTGTTGGTGATGCAGGACAGCGTCTCGGACTCGTAGCCTTTCTCGGGGAACATTTCAAAGCCCTTCTCGACCGCCCAGCTGCGAACAATTTTCGCCATCTCCTTATGACGGTTCCAGCGGTTCTCGAGACCCTCTTTGTTCAAGATGTAATCCGCCTGCGCGCGCAGACCGAATATCAGCGGCACGACTGGAGTATGCGGCACTTCGTGTTTGTCGTTGTATTTTTTCGCATCCACGAAGTTTACATAATAGCCCGGAGCTTTCGCTGTCTCCGCGCGCTTCATGGCTTTGTTCGAAATCATGGTTACGCACAGCCCCGCCGGCAGCCCCCAGCACTTCTGAGTTCCGGCAAGACAGACATCAAGGCCCAGTTTATCGCACTCGATCTTGTCTCCGCACATCGCCGAGACCGCATCCACGCAGAACATCACATCGGGATATTTGCGCATCACCTCGGCAATCTGTTCAATCGGCGCACGCACGCCGGTCGAGGTTTCATTGAAAACCAGACAAAAGCAGTCGTATTCCCCGGTCTTGAGTTTCTGATCCACCATCTCCGGTTTGATCGCCTGACCCCACGGGACTTCGATTTTGTCTGCAGCGATGCCATTGTAACCGGAAATCTGAAACCACCTCTTTGAAAATGCGCCGTTCACACCGTGGAGTACTTTCTTCTGTGCGAGGTTTCTCACGCTGCCTTCCATCACGCCCGTTGCCGAGCAGGTGAACAGCAATAGTTCCTGTTCAGTGTACAATATTTTCTTCGTCATCTCGACCGCGGCCTGATGAACATCGCGGTAAGCTTGCGTGCGATGGCCGACCTGCGGGTGTGCGATTTCCTGGAGGAGTTCGGGCCGCACCTCAACGGGGCCCGGAATAAACAGTTTGTCGTGCATTGGATTCCTCTTAACTGCCTGTAATTTCGTCTATTACCATGGGCTTTCCCAGGCTGGAACTGTCCTGATAATCGGGTAATGTAAGCTACGACAATTTGCATCCAAAGGCAAATCGGTCAGATTTGAATCAGACCAATTGTGTCTCATATCAATTGCCCTTTTGTCCTGAAAGACGTATCTTGCAATCAATGCTGCTGTCCCCGCATTTCTCCCGCGAAGAGATCGAATTCTCGCCCGCGGCACTCGCGTTGGGCATACCCAATCGCCTGCCGGAGGATCAGCTCGCCGTATGGTCTGCGGCTTGTTTCGAACTGCTTGAGCCGATCCGCACTTTGTTAAACACGCCCATCAAAATCAATTCCGGCTATCGCTCGCCCGCACTGAACACGGCTATCGGCGGTGTGCCAAATTCCCAGCATCAGGGTCTCTGGATTCCGAAAAACAATACGACCCAGAAACCTTGTGCGGCATTCGACCTGATCATCAAGTCCGCGCCGGACAACCAGCGGCCCAATCTCTTTCTCTGGCGCACGATGCTTGCCGCAATCAACGATTTCCGAATTGACCAGCTCATCTGGGAATTCGGCGTCACCGTTCCCAAGTGGGTGCATGTGAGCTATGTGCCAAGTCCGCAAACAGCGCGGGGAGACGTTTTGAAAGCGATGAAAGTGGATGGAAAAACGCAGTATGTTAGGATCAGCTAGTAACTTCCGCCGAGGCGGGTTAGCACAACGGAAGTGAGAAAACTCACGCGGTGAGCGTGCGTAACCCGCCCGGAATCTTCCTTTTCGCTTTGAGTTTTGAGTTTTTTCTTTTGAGTTTTCTTCCATGAGCAACCTTTCCACCCTCGACTGGGCGATCATCATCGCCTACAACGTCCTGAGCCTCGTCGTCGGACTGGTCATGACCAAGCGCGCGCATAAA
>CAZVXJ010000224.1:0-5541 GCA_964631675.1 uncultured Alphaproteobacteria bacterium | reverse complement strand
TATTGAATTGCGGCGATTCCCAGCGCACGAAGTATGCACCGGAAGACAGACCCTGCGCATTAAACTGCACATCATGCGATCCGGCGGAAAGATTTCCATCCAGCAGCGTATTCACGATGCGTCCAAGTCCGTCATACACCACCAACCGTCCGCGCACTGCCTGCGGAAGATCGAGCTTAAGTGAAGCCGTAGAGTTAAACGGATTCGGATAGATCGGCGAGATCGCGATCCGCATTGGCGGAATCTCCCGGCGATCGGCTGACAGCACTGCCGACCAATCATAGATGCCCAGATTATTATGATCGGCCACGTAGACCAGATCGCCCACTACTTGCACATCCTGCGCGAAGCCCGACGTGTTATAAAAACCCACTTCAACGGGAACCGCCGGATTCGCGGCGCTGATAATATGCATGCCTAAGCTCTCCGAGGCCAGAAAAACCAGCTCACCCACGGCATCTATTCCCCAACCGCTTAGCTGCGGCGTGTCATACGTTCCCGCGAGCTGCGGTGATTCCAAATTTGAAATATCCAGAATGCTCATTCCTGAAGCCTGATCCGCGACACAGACATATTGCTCGCTCATGACATACACGTCGCGCGCGTCGCCCGCCGTGTCGAAGAAGCCGATGAGCTGTGGATCGGCGGGTGTACGGCAGTCCACGATTCGCAGACCTTCGAAATCGTCCGCCACAAAAACAAAACCATTTACTTCGTAAACTTTGTTCGCATAGCCGGGCGTGTCAAAAAAAGTGATTTCAACTGGAGCGGCAGGCGTGGAAACATCCACGATGCGCAAGCCGCCGTCATCATGACAGGCAATGTAGGCGGTGGTCCCCGATACCGCAATCCCTCCGGCAACGTCCGGTGTTGCCATAAAACCCACTTCCACCGGAGCGTGAGGATCGGATATGTTGATCACACGCATTCCGCTGTCGCCATCGGCCACATAGGCAAAACCTCCCCAGACCGCCACATCATAGGCAAAGCCCGGCGTGTTCACGAATGATAGCTCCGCCGGAGTTGCAGGATCAGATATGTCTACAATCCGCAGTCCCGCTTCACCCGCCGCCACAAATGCAAGTGAAAATTGCACAAACACTTCGCGGCACGATTCGGGAAGCGGCACCATTCCAATCCGCCGCACATTCAAGCTGTCCTGTGAGAAGCTCTCTGCCGCGGAACACAGAAACAGGAAAAACACTGCAATGATTGCTGAACGCTGCATGATTACTCCGGTGAGGATTTACTTAACCAGAATTATTTTCTGCTCCGCGTTAAATTGCGGAGACTCAAACCGCACAAAATAACAGCCCGAGGACAACTCTGTTCCGTCAAACGTGACGCGATGCGCCCCCGCTTCAGCAATGCGATCCACAAGCGTTGTCACATGCCGGCCGAGCACATCCACAACGCGCAAAGTCACGTGTCCCGCTCGCGGAAGAACGTAACGAATTTCCGTGGATGGGTTGAACGGATTCGGATAAACAGACAGCGAATATTCGTTCGGCAGCAGCTCGTTGCGGATGCCTCCTGTTTCCAAGATGCCGCGTCCACGGCACACGACCGTAGAGTCGCCTGCGTTGGAATAGACCGTGATGACTCCCATGCGCAGCGTTGTATCCGTCGGAGTGAACGACGCCAGCACGGACAAACTCTCGCCCGGCGCAATGTCTGCCACTAACTCCCAGGCAGAAAACGGCCCCGGCGTACAAATCACACTGTCCACCGTCAGCCAAGAAAGCCCTGTACTCACAATCCACAGCAACGCGACCGCCTGAGAATCCACCGGAACTTCGCCGAAGTCAATGACCGGCGGATTCAAGCGAATACTGCGCTGGACAATGGAAAAATCCGCATTACTGATATCAAACACATCGGTGCTGTCGGCATTCTCCACTCGAATGCGGCAGGTCACCGATACGGGCGCAGTTACGATCCATTCCAGCGACGGCTCATCTTCGTCGCGCTGTCCTAACAGGTCCCACGCGCCGTTCGGATAGTCGCGGTTCAGATGAATGTTCACGGTACCTTCAACATCGTTCGTTATCCACTCGACGGTTTGCGTTTGGCCCACCGTCCAAAACTCTCCACCGTTGGGAGATGTTACCACTATTGAAGGAAGCGGATGGTCCGGCGCGGTCTTCACCAGCCAGAAATCAGTGCTTCCGACGCCGAACGAAGAGGTGATCCCGGCAAACACATAGCCGCCGTCGGAGGTCTGCTGGACCGAGCGGCAATTCTCAGAACCGGCGCCGCCATAGGTCCGGGACCAGAGGCTATCCCCGTTTGCATCCGTCTTTATGATCCACCAATCCGTGAAGCCTGCGCCGAAGGATTGGGTGAACCCGGCAACAATATAACCTCCATCTAAGGTTTGGCGGACAGATCTGAATTCGTCATAGGTATTTCCTCCAAATTGGCGGTTCCAGAGCTCGTTGCCATTCGCGTCTGTCTTCACCAGCCAAGCATCAATGTCCCCATTGGCTGGAGATGTGGTCCCCGCAAGAATATAGCCGCCGTCAGACGTTTGTTCGATGGAGTAGCAGATCTGTTGTCTAGCGCCGCCGAATGTCCGAGTCCAGAGCGTGTCACCGTTCACGTCCGTGTTGACCAGATAGAAATCCGAGTTTCCATCTCCGTACATAGTATAACCGGCCAGCGCATAGCCGTCGTCAGCCGTCCGGCATACAGTATTGCATTGAGAAAGAAAACCGCCGTTAAATGTCCGCGTCCAAAGGCTGTCACCGTTCGCGTCTGTTCTCACCATCCACATTTTCCAGTTTCCATTCCCAAAGGAACGCGTCGCTCCAGCAAACACAAAGCCGCCGTCCACCGTTTGAAGAGAATAGCATTGATCGGCATCAGGTCCTCCGATAGTTCTGCTCCACAGGCTGTCGCCGTTGGCATTCGTTTTCACCACCCAGAAATCCCAATCAGCAGCAAAAGAATAGGTGCCCCCCGCAAGAACATAGCCGCTGTCGGGAGTCTGCTGGACAACGTAACACTCGTCCCACAAATCGGAGTGGTTCCAGGTCCTGCTCCAAAGCATGGTCCCATTGGCATTCGTTTTTATGAGGTTGTAAAGGCTGTTGTCCGGATTTGCGGTCGTAGTGTACCCCGCGAGGACATAACCACCATCCAGAGTTTGCTGAACATCAAAACCCTGATCAGGTCTATTTGTCCCGAATGTGCGAGTCCAGAGCGTGTCGGGCGGCTGCGCGAACAAAGAGGACGAAAAACAGATCAAGGCAAGTCCGATGCAGGCCGCCATGAGAGATCGGCGCATAAAAGTCTCCAATATCGGTTAGATTAGGCAAGTTAAGCCCGAATTCCCGCAAAGTCAAGCCCAAAGACGGGGTAAAAAAAATCCCCTCGCAAAACGGGAGGGGAACAAGGCAAGCGGCTTTAGCCCCTTGTGCATGATCTGTGACAATCAATGGGCTAAAGCCCATTGCCTTCATGCCGGAACTAGTTTTGGATTTGGGATTTTCTCGCCGAGGCATGTGTCTTCACTTGCCCGGAATCTTTCCTACCGAATCAACACCGCCTTCTGCATGGTATTGAACTCCGGCGACTCCCAGCGCACGAAATACGTTCCCGATGACAAGCCCTGCGCATAAAACTTCACATCATGCGAACCGGCGGAGAGATTTCCGTCCAGTAGAGTATTCACGATGCGTCCAAGTCCGTCATACACAACGAGTCGCCCGCGCATTTCTTGCGGCAGATTCAATTGAAGATTTGAAATTGAATTGAACGGATTGGGATAGACGGAGGAGAGCGAAAACTTTTGCACAGTGACGTTTCGCGATGGAGAAGTTGGAAGCGCTGCGGAGCAATCGTAGATGCCGAAGTAATCATTGTCAGCGACGTAGGCAAGATTTCCATCCACTGCAACTGCCTGAGCAGACCCGGCAGTATTATAGAAGCCGACTTCCGCGAGAGAATCTAAATTCGAGATATTGATGACTCGAAGACCACGCGGTCCACCCGCCAGGTAGGCATAGTCACCGGAAATGACTAACCCGAACGCATGGTCTATCGAAATATAGTACCCGATTCGCACGGGAGCAGCAGGATTAGTCACATCGATTACCCATACCAGACCAGCAGACCCGGCTACATAAGCATAGTTGCCGTCAACGGCCACTACATACGCCGCCGCGATGTCAGGTGTTTCACAAGCGCCGACTTCAACGAGTTCAGCAGGATTTGTAATGTCGATTACCAGCAGACCACGCTCGCTTTCAGCTGCATAGGCATAGTTACCGGAAACGGCCACTCCCTCTATTCCTCCGGCAAGAAATCCTGCTCGCGCGGGGGCGGCGGGATCTGAAATGTCGATCGACCGCAAACCACGGTCCCCCCCGATAGTCTGTAGCACGGAAACGTATGCAAAACTGCCAGAAATCACAACGTCAATTGAAGGAAGAGTGCTGTCTCTCCCAACCAGAGTGGGGGTGTTAGGATTTGTAACATCGACCACCCACAAACCAGTGAAATCATCGGCCACAAATGCGTAATCTCCCGATAGGGCCACCGCCACCGCCAATCCATGCGTGTCATAAGTGCTCAATTCGGCGGGCGAAGTTGGATCGGCAATGTCAATGATCTGCAAACCTCTCTCAAAATCCGCCACATAGGCATGGCTCTCAGATACTGCCACATCAAATGCGATTGGCGCGCTAATCTCCCCCAGCCTCCTCACATTCAAACTATCCTGCGCATTAGCCGCACTGAAAAGTGATAATAGTAACCCCATGCATGAAATAGTGATTGACCGCCGCATAGTCGCCTCCGACGTTGGTTAGATAGCATACGATAGCCTTAACCACTTACAAAGTCAACCCCCCCCCAACCCCCGCACTTCTTTTTTCAGGTTTCACGTTTCAGCTTTCAAGTTTAACCCCATCCCACCATGTTCACCTTCTTCAAACGCCCACGCATACCTGAACTCCCCGCCCGTATCACCGCCCGTCGTGCAGCCTCCGGTGAAACACCGATGCGTCATACCATGCGCACAAAAGAAACTACGAAAGACACCGCCAAAGCTCCCGTCACGGGTAATCTGTTCACGACCGCCCTCGACGGGCAGGAGTATATCTGGATGGGCACGAACCGCGCGGAGTTTTACCGCTACCTGCGCGATCACGTGCCGATCATTTCCTCCGCGATTTGGTCGTGGGTGCATTTGTGCGCCACGCCGCAGAGTTATTCATTGACCGGCAGCGAAGCGGAAAAAGATCGCGCGATTGCGGCTCTGAACGATCTCGATCAACGCATCTTAGAAAATCCGCTCATTCGCAGAGGCGGCATCAAGCAGCTTACCGAACAATTTTTTCTCGAACTGTTCACCACCGGAAGCTTTGCCGGAGAGATCGTGCCCTTGGCGGACGGCAGCGGCATTGATTATTTTCACACGCTGGATCCCGATCTGATTCGCTGGGAAAAGGATGGACGGTGGCGACCGTACATTGTGAAGGATGATTCCCCCCCTGACCCCCCCACGGAGTGGAGGGGGAAAGAGCATCGCATCTA
>CAZVXJ010000223.1:0-5584 GCA_964631675.1 uncultured Alphaproteobacteria bacterium | reverse complement strand
ACGGTGCCGCTATGGTATTTTCTGAAATGCTCTCGGGTGAAGGCGCCCGGAGAAATAGTGCTAAGACATTTCATATGGCCGGGTTCGCCGCGGAAGAAAGACCTTACTCGATCCAGTTCTTCGCAACGAATCCGGATCAGGCCGCAGATGCGGCGCGTGTGCTGAGCGAACTTGAACCGGATGGTTTGGACCTCAACTTTGGCTGTCCGGTCAAGAAGATCATTCTCAATCAAGGCGGGGCTGCGTTGCTGAAGGATATTCCGTTGTTAGCGAGAATCGTGGAGGCAGCTGTCAAATCGACTCGAATCCCGGTATCGGTAAAAATGCGATCAGGCTGGGACCGGAGATCGCTGAATGCTGTCGAAGTTGCACGTGCGGTCGAAGACGCGGGAGCCAGTTGGGTTTCTATACACGCCAGAACACGAAGTGACTTCTTCGAAGGTCGGGCACACTGGGAGTGGATCGGAGAAGTAAAGGCAGCGGTGAGCATTCCTGTGATTGGCAATGGAGATGTGCGATCTGCAGAAGATGTCGTGGAGTTGCTTCGCCTAACAAATTGCGATGCCGTAATGATCGGCAGAGCCGCAATGGGATATCCGTTCATCTTTCGAGAGGTCAACTCGTTGCTCAGTACCGGTGTCATCTGCGCGGCACCGACTCCGATGGAACGATTCGAGGCGGCCGGACAGCACCTTGAATGGATGACCGAGCAATGGGGTGAATTGCGTGCCGTTAAGGAGTTTCGCAAACACTTGCTTGCTTACGTGCGAGGACTGCCGCACAGTGCTCGGTTCAAGAATGCTGCGGTCCAGTACGTTCAATCGGGACCGGTGATAGAAGCCATGAGAGAATACTTTGATTCCCTGCCCGCTGAACCAATGGCTCGACCGCTTAGTGCGGTGGATGAAGCAGCGACTTGGTGCTGAAATCAGATCGCACCAAGATCGAGTTCCCTTATAACGAGTGCGCGTAATTCTGTTCTCATCTGATCTCGCAGCTCATCCATAAGTTCACGGACACCTGCCGCGGTAGGTTTGTAGTAGGGATCGGGGTACCCTTTATGTATGGTTCTCTTGGCGCCCGGAAGAATCGGGCAGTTTTCCTTTGCCGAATCACAAACGGTGATGACCAAATCCATAGGGTGGTTCAAGAATTCCAATACACCCTTTGATCTTAGCCCAGCGGTGCTAATCCCAGCGTCTTCCAGCGACTGAAGCGTAAGAGGGTGAACCGTGCTCGGGTGGGTTCCGGCGGAGTACACGTCGATCCACTCTCCAAGTTCATGCCTGAGCAGTGCTTCTCCGAGTTGACTCCTCATGGAGTTTCCTGTGCAGAGAACCAGTACCTGATACTTGCTCATTTGATCTCCCGCAATCGTCTCGTGGAGTCCCCGCGAAGCGGTTGTTCCGATTTTTGAATCTCTTCCGTAATCACAGCACTCAGCAGTTCTCCCGTTGATACGATTCCAGACGGCGTGAATCCAAAGTAGTGCGTTGCCTGCGAAATCGCGACATAATCAATCGTAGCAATCCGGTACGTTCGTTCGGGTTGCACCGTCTCGCTTGCAACTCGCGCCTCAACCATCTCTATGTGCTTGCCGCTCTTTTTGTATTCAATTTCCATCCCGCTCATTTCAAGAATGCCGTGCTTCTCATTTGCCTGCGCGTCAGCTTGCTCGTGAGCGATCTTCAAGAGATCGGCGCCAGTAACAGTGAACTCCACAACCGAATTCTCGAATGGTAACAATTCGAGTACGTTTAGCTTCGTGATTGGACCCGGCGACCAATTCGTGCGCAAGCCGCCAGTATTTACAAGCGCTACATCAGCCTGGTAACGTACCCGCAGCTTGTCACAAATCCAATTGCCGACGATGCTGCCCTGATAGTAACCTCGTGTCCACGGTTCGGCCAGTTCACCAATAACCTGACCGTAACGAGCCTGAATGGCGACCTCAATACTGTCCGAGAACTTACTTAACTCAGTCCGCTCCGCGGCGGTGTCGTATACCATCTCTTCCAGGCGTCCTTGATAGGCCACAATAGAGTCTGACTCAATATGTAGCTCGAGAATTCCCAGATTCTTGCAATAGGATCCCGCCTGCACAATCAGGACTCCGTTTTCCTGCAGGGGTTGATTCAAACGAGTATGACTGTGGCCTCCAACGATAACGTCAGCTCCGCGCACTCCGCGGGCGATCTTCTTATCCTGTTCCACTCCACAATGTGTGAGTAGAATGATCACGTCGGTCACCGGGTCAAGCTCGTTAATATGTTTCTGCGCTGTCACGATGCAGGGGGCTATATCGAACGGTTCAATGCAGTGGCGAGCCACAACCGTGTGAAGATCGTCCAGTACAAGCCCGATAACTCCGACTTTGATTCCTCCGACGTCTATCGTCCGGGACGCCGGCACGATCGTGCGGCCGGTTTCCTTGTCGAGCACGTTAGCACATATTATCGGTATCGGCGAGAGTCTCGTAAAGTCTCTAAGATGGTCTGCGCCAAGATCGAATTCGTGATTACCTAGACACGTTACATCCACATCCACCATCCGAAGCATTTCCAGCAGCGCACCTCCTCTCACACCGCGGTACTCAATATCGCAAATTGGATTACCGGTCATGAGATCGCCTGCATCCAAATACAATGTGTTTTCATACTTTGATCGATAAGAGTCAAGTCTGCGGGAAAGCTCGGCGAATCCACCAACCAGCGCACCGTCCTTTCTCCAGTCTGCGCGCTCCGCTGCGAAATGCCCGTGGATGTCATTGGTATGTAACAGTACAAGGGTTTGCGGTTTCGCTGTGGCAACTGCGGCCAGTAACGACCAGGCAAACAGGACAATAGTTCGACGACTCATCTTGGAAAAATCCTCCTCTGATAAGACCTAATATAGTAATTTTTAACGGCCTTAGCAATACCTGCCTGGTGCCATGAACATGTCGGACAATCACCGAGGTCTTGCTTGCGTATAGTGATGACGGCCTACACGCGTTTTGCCAACGCATTGGCCTGGCATGCGTACGAGGTGGCAACTGGACTTGCGGAACTGGGACATCAGGTGCTCTTTTTCTGTCAGACTGGATCTCCTCTATCGTCCAAGCGCCTCACGTCAGGTATTGTAGTGAACAGCGAGCTTGATCTGGGAAGTCTCAGTCCGATCTCAATCATACGATGCGTGCGAATCATGAAGCCGGCTGTGCAGAGCTTCGCCCCTGACATCCTTCACCCGCATTGTTCACCCGGACACTCGTTCCTGGCTGCGATTCGAGGGCGAACAAACTCCAGAATCCCAATAGTCCGCACTGTTGCCGAGCCAAAGAAACCGAAGCGGAATCCGTTCAGCAGACTCGTGTACACCAGGCACGCCGATGCACTGATTCTCACGAACCACAGACTCGAGCAAACTTACCGTCAAGCTTTTGATTTGAGGCACGTGCGTGTTCAAACGGTTCTTCCCGGGTTTAGAGCTGATCAGTTTGCAGAGCACTCGCTTTCAGGTGGATTTCGTGATCGCTATGACGTCAAGAAGGATCAACTTCTGGTCGGAATTGTGGCACGGATGTCACCAGAGAAGGGCCAAGAAGTCTTCATTGAGGCAATGACGCGGCTTGACCACGCAACGCGGGCAAGGATCTTCTGTGTTTGCGCAGGAGAGGATTCAAAGGAACGCGGCCAATTCCAGCTTAAGCGCATGGTAGCAGCAGCAGGGCTTGAATACCATTTCGGATTTCCCGGCCGCCTGCAAGATGTGCGACCCTTGTTATCCGAACTGGATATAGGAGTGATCACATCGAGTAGCAGCGAGGCCGTGTGTCGAGTGGCTCTCGAATATATGAGCTTCGGAATTCCAATAATCAGCAGTGACGTGAACATCTTGCCAGAAGTGGTCCTCGAAGGAGAGACGGGTTGGATATTTGATAACAAAGATAGTTCTGCTCTGGCAAAATACTTGACCGAGGCGGTCTGGCACCCTGAGACACGGAAAAGACTCGGTTCTGCCGGGTATAAGCGTGTACGCTCGGAGCTCAGCTCGGAGCGGGAGATGGCCGAGTTATTGTCCGTTTTTGCCGAACAGCGAGCCAAATCCGGAAAATGACCATTAGTGATCGACTGCCAATATCGCTGGTCGTGATCACGTTCAATGAGGAACGAAACATCGCTCGATGCCTGAGAGCCGCAAACTTCTGTTCCGAACTGATCGTCGTGGACTCCGGTTCAACAGATCGGACTCGCGAGATTGCAGTTTCTCACGGTGCACGATTTGTGGTGCGAGCCTGGACTGGCTATCGCGATCAGAAAAATTTCGGAGCAAGCCTTGCGACACAACCATGGGTACTTTGCATTGATGCTGATGAGGTCGTCTCCGGCGAACTTCGTGCCTCTCTGGCGATTCAATTCAGAACCGATCCGCCTTTCGATGCTTTTGAGATCAATCGCCACAGCTATTACGCTGGCAAGCTAATCAATCACTCCGGTTGGTATCCGCAATGGCGCACCTTTCTCTACCGCAGAGGAGCTGCAGAGTGGGGCGGTGCGGAACCCCATACGACTGTAAGATTTCTGGGCCAGCGCCGTAAAAAGCTTGAAGGCGACTTGTACCACTATACTTACGCAAGCATCCGACACCATATGGCAAAGCTCATTCAGCAGGCTGAAGATAGTGCAACTGCAATGCTGGCAGAGCGACGAAATGCAAACTGGTTGGACATTTCGATACGTCCCATGTGGTCTGTGTTTCGCGCCTATATCCTGCAGCGCGGCGTTCTGGATGGGTTCTATGGTCTCGTGATTTCGGCTGGCTACGGTTATTATACGTTCTTGAAGTATACAATGCTGAGAGAGTTATGCTCAAAGCAGCCTCAGCCGGACGATCAGGACGAAACTCGTAAATGAGTTTGGACAAGGATGTAAGAGGATCCATTTGCACGCTTCACTTTCGCCGAGTGGGTGACAGTCTAATGGCGACTCCTGCCATTAGGGCACTGAAAAAGAGCTTTCCCGGCGCGAAAACTGTAGTAGTTTGCGACGCAGCTGTCGCAAGGGTCTTTCTGCACAATCCCAATGTTGATACCTTGCTTCCAACGGACTCCCACCCCGGTGCTCTTACTTTACTACGTGCCGTGCGATCCGTGCGTCCTTTGTCCGCGGTGATTGATCTTCATGGCAGCATAGGCACAGCGTTGGCCACCCGGCTCAGTGGGGCGAAGATTCGTTCCGGAATCAAATTCCCACTGCGCAGCTGGGCTTACACGGACTTGATACCTGCTCCTGCACCCTATCGCCCAGTGTACAGTGGGTTGCACAAACTCCAAGCGGCCATTCAAGTCGGTGCCGGTCCAGACGGTCATCAGTGTGATTTTTTTCTCACCAATGAGGATACAACCCGGGCGAGCCGGATGATGCACGGACTCGGGTTACAGGAGCCTGACAGACCGGTAGCATTTTGGGTCAGCAGTCGCCGAGATTTCAAGCGATGGCCGACGAGTCGATATGCAGACGTAATCCGTACTGTTCAACTCAGATTCGACTGTAAGTCCATCATAGTTCAGACTCCCGGTGACGAAGAGGCGGTGGAAGAAGTC
>CAZVXJ010000222.1:0-5665 GCA_964631675.1 uncultured Alphaproteobacteria bacterium | reverse complement strand
ATGAACGGTGGCTCAACTAATGCGAGTATTGTTGTAACGGATAGCTTTTTCTGGACCGGAGGGTTGCTGACCGGTGCGCCCGGTACGAACATGGTGATTCAACCGGGTGTAGACATGGACCTAAGCGGATCGCAGGATAAGAATCTCGATACCCGTGATCTGATAGTACAAGGCGACGCAATGCTCGGAGGTTCAGGAGAATGGAATGTTGCGGGCGGTGGTAGCATCAGTGTGGAAGAAGGCAGTTCAATGCTGGTGGGTGACTCGATTCTCATTTCAAGTGCGGCCGACAGTTTCTTGAATGCCGGAGACATGACGATCAGCTCGCCGCAAGATACCAGCGTGTTTGATATATTCATCCGCAACTTTGATACCGGGAATCGGACGCCCGGCACGATAGATATTCTGAATGGGCGTACGGTGTTTGGTTCGGGCTGTTCGAATGAGTCGGTCATCAGGGTGTATACCGGAGGTCAACTCATTCTCAATTCCCGTCTGGTAAATAGTGGATTGGTGGAGATGAGCAACGGCTCTCAGATCAATGTGAATGACACTCTGCGCAACGAGGTTACGGGAGTCATTGATATGACCGGAGACGCACTGATCAATGGCGGAGGTTACGTAGACAACGACGGGGCGATTAACTCGGGCGGGGGCTTCATACTGTCCTCCACAAACCGCCTAATTTCACCAGTACTTATCAATCATGCAACCAGCGGATTTGTGGATGTATTCACAGATACTCTAACACTCGCAGGAGGCGGCGTCAACTTTGGGGACATTGAAATTCATGCGGGCGCAACGCTTGTGGTGCTAGGTGTTTTTGAAAACGCAGTCGGAGGATTGATTCACGGAGCAGGAACGCTGGATGTGAGCGGTGCGACGTTTACTAACAACGGTACGATCAGTCCGGGAGCATCACCGGGAATTTTTACGATTCACGGAAACGTGACACTGGGGCCGACATCACAACTGAACTTGGAGGTACTGGGGGCGTGGCCGCCGGGACAAATGAGCGATCGACTCGATGTACAGGGCAATCTGACCGTCGGCGGAAATCTCGCAATCTCGATGGATAGCAACTATGTTCCGCAATCAGGTGACACCGTTGATTTACTGCACTATCAGCAAGTGAGTGGAGCCTTTGCATCCATGCCGATCATTCCGATTGGGAACGGCGAGTATCTTGACTATCAATTTGCCCCAACGGCGATGTGGAGTTTTCCGTGCCTCGGCGAAGAGCCCCGGCTCGTGTTTTTCGACGACACGGTTCATCGATATGTTCCCGTCGGCGAGGACGGGAGTACCTCCATCGGCCTTGCCAATGCCGGGGCGTGTCCACTGCAATGGACCGTCACCTATAGTCAGCCGGATTCCAATTGGCCAAATTTTGTGAGCTTCCTATATGGCGCCCAAGGTGTACTGCGCAACAGTGATCCCTACATTGATTTGGGCATGCAGTTCCACACCAGCGCGCTCCCCCTGGGCACTCATTCTGGTGAACTCCGGTTTCACACCAACAGCGACACGCCACAGGATAGTCTGCTCATCATTCCTATTCATTTGCACGTGGTTGTGCCAGGTGACGTCGCCGAGTTATCATTACCAGTTTATGAGTTTCCTGCGGTATTTTCCGGGAGCACATGCGATTTTACGGACCAGTACCATGAAGCGTGTCCAGACGATGATCCGGGATCGCCGGACGTAGTCTACTCCTACTATGCCAATGAAAATGTCGTGGTTAATATGAGTCTTTGCCAGTCGAGTTTTGATACGCAGATCTATCTCTATCGGGATGTCGTAACTCCCGGAGCGTCGTACAGGTGCAACGAAGATCACCCAACAGCGTGCCCGGAAAATCCCTATCCCAATCGCTCCTATCTGGAATCAGTTCTGCTTGAAAGCGGCCATTTGTACTATATCGTTGTGGACGGGTGGGCCGGCCAATGCGGCAGTTATACACTGTCCATCACAGAAACATTTGGATGCCAAGAGCAAGCGCCGCAGAGCTACGCCGAACCGGACACGCTTCGTTACGATAACGACCAGGCAGGATCATACTTCGTGGGGAACCACTGGGCACGCGTCAGATTTACAGCACCCTTTGATTTTGAACTTCGCACCGTATATGTCAATACTATCTTCGGATCGGGCAATTGCAATCAGCCGTGTGCGGTATTCGTTTATGATTCTCTGCCGGTTCCGGGAGGCCAAGTTGCCTCAGCTACACTGCCAGTGCCGCAATCAAATGGCTGGGGCCAGCAGAGATGGGTCAATGCACTATTAAGTGACTCCATTTTGATAGACGCAGGGTCGGACTTTTGGGTGGTAGCGGGCCCGGCTCCGGCCGGCACATCGGGTGTCTGGAAGCTGATAAATGATACTCAGAATTCATCGACGCGAAGCGAGGTGTCTTTCACTGGTCTCTATGGAGACTATATTTCACATCCGTTCAGCAATGCATTTATGATTCGAACAGGTGGGGCGCTGAGGCTGGGCATCCCGGATTCTCTCGTTATACGCCGGCAAGGAAGCAGCTCGCACATCGTTCTGAACTGGGCTCCGGTTTCCGGTGCGACTGAGTATCGCATCTATCGTGCGCAGACCGCAATTATCACCCCACAGCCGCAATTCCTGATTGGCACCTCAGCGTCACCTGCTTTTGTTGACTCGGGTGCTGTGATTTCCGGTGAACTGGTGCGGCACTATGTTGTAACTGCGTCCCGAACTGTAAGTCTGACAACAGGCACGGAGCACTTGCCAGGCGATCCGTCTCGAAAGCCAGCGGTACAGGGATCTGAGGCGAAGAGCGACGTACAAACCATCAGCAATCCATAGCCGGCTTAAACACGGAATCAAACAAAATCGCCCGCGATTAACTCGCGGGCGATTTATATTCATTGAGTCGAAAAAAAACTACTACTCGTCTGCCAGAGCGGCAAGCCGAATATACGTGTTCTCGATCGCTTCCATCTCAGAATACAGATGTGCGGACGGAGCACCGTAGACTATCTCACGTAGTCGTGCGCAGTGGCGGACCAGCTCGCGAGCCGCGCGGTTGTAATGCTTGCGGATGTCTGCGTTGTCGTGGCTGAGCGATCCGCCAACGTCCTTCGAGGCGCGATAGAGTGCGTCCGCGTACTCGCGAATATAGGCCGACTCCACATGTCCGCGGGCTTCCATCATCGGCACGAGCTGGTCATGGAAGGTCGCAAGTTCTTCCGGACAATTCCAAGGCGTGTAATGCGCGTCGATGAAGGTATAGCCCCAGTTCGGGCGGTCGTAGTCTTCATCCGAAGCGAAGGCTCCGCTGGCCAACAGCAAGAAGGCCGTAAGGGCAATGAAGTGTCGAAGGTACATGTCAACTCCTGAAAATGCAGAATCCCAAGCAGCGGGCCGCACGGTTAAATGGCCGCCCTGAAACAGAAAGATACAACTTGCTATAGAAAATCGCAAGGCCACTGCGTGGGGTTTTCTCGCCTTTTCCGGAAATCGCTGCAAAGCTCAGGCCGCAGACCGGGCTGGGACGCCGATAGGGGCCGGGGATTCCTCCATCGCGGCTTTCAGGGACGTGATAGCCACCTCACACATGGATGCGTCCGGCTCCTTGGTCGTTATCTTTTGCAGCCAGAGACCGGGCTGAATCAGCCACCAAACCAACTTGTTCCCTGTGTGGCGGGCGGAGAATTTCAGGAACTCATAGGACAGGCCAGCCACGAAGGGGATGAGCGGCAGGTGGACCAGAAAGCGAACCAGCACGCTGGGAAACGGGCCCCAGACTGCCACATAGATAGAATCTACGATCACAAAGAAGAGAATCGCTGAAAGGGCCACAATCAGCAGAAAGCTCGTGCCACAGCGGGGGTGAAATCGGGTTTGGGTGAGGACTTGATCGGGATCCAGACTGACCCCCCGCTCATAGGCGAAAATGGTCTTATGCTCCGAACCGTGGTACTGGAAGACCCGATGAATGTCTTTCCAAAGTGAGATTGTCCAAAGATAGCCGAGCAGAAGAGTCACACGGACACCGCCTGCGACCAGATGAAACGCCACTTGCCCACTGTCAGGACCGGCGACAAGCCGCGCAATCCAATAGGGGAGATACATGAACAGGCCAAGCCCGAAAGCAAATGCAAAGGTAAGGGAGGCTGCCATGCCCAGCTTCGCTTTCCATCCCTCAGATTGCTTCGGTTTCTCCTCTTCGGTCATTTGCTGCTCGGCCGACCATGTCAGTGCGTCTGTACCGATTTTGAGTGCCTCAATCATCCCAACAGCCCCCCGAATGATCGGAAGTCCAAGCCATTTAATCCGCCGTGTTATGGGTACATACGGATAGCTCCTGAGGGCAATCTCCCCATCGGGTTTGCGGCAGGCAATGGCTACCCGTTTCGGACTGCGCATCATTACGCCTTCGATAACCGCCTGCCCACCCATGGCCAGTTCGGCGGACATTTCTTGACGATCGGCAAGCAACGAGGCAAAAAATTGAAAGTTGAAAGCCCGAAGCAATGTTCCGGGCTTTCTGAGGACTTCCAGATGTGAGCGATTAGTTTTCGTAATCAGGCTTCCGCCTTCTTGTACTTCTTCAGGAACTTGTCCACGCGGCCGGCGGTATCCACGAGCTTTTGCTGACCCGTGAAAAACGGGTGGCAAGCTGAACAAATTTCTACCTTTAGCTTATCACCATGCTGGGTCGAGCGGGTCTGGAAGTTGTTCCCACAGGCGCACTCAACAGTCACCATATGGTAACCGGGATGGAATTTTTCTTTCATTTGTAGTCCTTTCTGAGTCTGCAAATATACGAACTTCGCGGTGAGAGTGCAAGTTCCCGGGCTGTCGAACACGTGAACAATAAACCGCGATACTTCCAAGGCCTTTCGCGCCGCAAAAATGGACTCAAATTATCTGATTTTAATTAACTTGACTCTGGCGAGATTTTGCCATATATTAACATACATTCTGGACAAAATCCACTCCGAAGTTGAAAATGAATCGCTATTGTCCGAGACCTGATGATCCGCCCGAAGGGTTGTTCCCTGTCAAGGGACGACTCAATGTCCTTACACTTGTACCCCGCTGCATCTTGTGGCGGGGTCTGCTCATTTCTGAGGCTCGCATGAAACCACCTGCGCTCATTCATGTGCTCCTCTGCTTGCTGGCATTGACTGCAAATGCTTTCGCACAGTGGACAAATCCCGTACCCATGCCTCCCCCCATCAACGAAAATCCGCCCGGGCAATACTACTACGCCTCTATTTCTTCGGATGGCAACGTGCTGTGCCTTACCATTCTGAGTGAGGTGGGATTTGGCGATGATGATGTGTATTTTTCTGAGAAACTGGACAATACAACCTGGTCGGTGCCGGTGAACGCGGGACCAAATGTCAATGACGTTCAGCGGAACTTGAGCCCTTCTATAACATCAGACCACCAGCGACTTTACTACGTTCGGTGGACAGGTTCATATGACATCTACACGTCGGTTCGAACCGGTCCCGACTGGAACGACTGGTCACCCGCCGTTCCTTTGCCTGCTCCGGTAAATCGGGCATGGGAGTTCACGGCCCAGATTGGCGACGATGACTCGACTCTCATCTATACCTCTTTGTTTGACCGGATGTACACCAGCAGGCTTCAGCCCGATGGTTCGTGGTCCGACCCCATC
>CAZVXJ010000221.1:0-5696 GCA_964631675.1 uncultured Alphaproteobacteria bacterium | reverse complement strand
GCGGTCTCAGACATGAGTACACAAACTTAATCATTTCTGATGGGCTATGCAAGCCGCCAAACGGCAACACGAGGCCGGAAAAAGCCTGACTTAACGGCGATTCCGGACATTAACCGGCTCTGGCCGCGGCGGTACATGGCAGGATAATTGCTCGAAGGGCATATGCTGATAACATTCTGTCCAACACTTCGCGTCCCGGCCAGAGTGACCGTTTCCGACATCCAATAAACAAAAAGCGACAGAATACAACTATCTATGTCCCCGGCCCGCAAAAAGATACTCATCTGCGAAGACGACAAGGTAACGCACACCATTCTGCATCGGATTGTCACCGAATCAGGACACTTGGCAGAGAGTGCGTGGTCAGGTGAAGAGGCATCTGCAATGATCCTCATGAACTCGCCGGACGTTGTCTTGCTCGATATGCTCTTCCCGGACATGGACGGCGTTGCTGTGCTGAACTCACTGGTGGACAGTCCTGCCGCCAAGCAGATTCCAGTCATAGTAATGAGCTCCTCTACGCTCGAGGTCACGCGTTCGAGGCTGGGAAATCATACCGTTCATTCAATTGTTGCCAAGCCCGTTCAGCAGGATGAAGTGCAGAAGGCACTTCAGACTCTGTTCAATGAAGGCGATCGTCCTAATCGACCCAATTTTCTCGTTCTGGACAGCAGTCCGATTCACCGTAAAATGTATGACAGGGTTATTGCCGGACTGACTCCCGAACTCGGCTGTGATATCATATTTGCGGAAAACATAGAGGACGCATCGAGGCGGCTCTCACGATCGCCGTTCACCGCCGTGCTCGCCGATGTCGGAAAAGACCCTTCCGATGTGCTCACGCTGATCAAATGTCTGCCCGAAGGAAGCGCGATTCCCGTCATTGCCCTGTTGGCTACGGTTGACTTGACAGTCGTGAGATCGCTGCTCGCGCAGGGAGTGTACGACATCCTGCTTAAACCGCTGCAGATTAGCCGTCTGGCGAACACGCTCGAGCGAATCATCGTCGGTGCACAACCCGTAGACGAGAAGGAGATTGAACGAAAATCCGTGCTGATTGTCGAGGACTTCACGATCACGGCACGCACCATGGAATCCATGCTTCATTCTGCCGGATACAATACCGTTGTAGCCCGCTCGGCCGAACTTGCCTATGACCATGTGTCCCGCAATCCGCCCGATTTGATTATCCTTGATCTCAACCTGCCCGGTATGGATGGCGCGCAGTTGATCATCGCCCTCAAAGCCGCAAACTTCAATATACCATTTATTATCACCAGCGGCTCGCGGGATCTGGACATGTTGAAGGAAATTCAGAAACTCGGATGCGAGAAAATTTTTCCAAAGCCGGTCAATACCGAAACGCTCGTTCAGTTTGTTCAGGCTTTTTTCACCAGCGACAAATCCGCCGGTGTAGCGGTGCCACCCTCGCCTAAGATGTCCGATGTGTCGACGGCCGATTTCAAACGAATGGTGCTTGAGGAGCTTGGAAAACTGCCTGACCCTGCGGATGCTGACTTCCGCAAGCAGCTTCGCCTATTCGCACATAATATCGCCGGTTCAGCGGGCCTTGTGAATCGAGAGGATCTTTCAGCGATTGGCAAAGATCTCGAAGACCGCTCGGAATCCGACACAATCGAGCGGCTGTCGCAGGCCATCAAGTCACTGCGAACTGAGTTAGACTCGCTCGCATGAGTATGCCAGATTCAAACCCGGGACTTTCATCGGTTCAACGTCAGCGGCTAACACGCATCGCTGATGTAATGGCCGCATCCCCGTCTCCGGACGAAGAGGCATTCCGCGAAGCGATTCGCCTGCTTCAAGTCTGCGGTTCAAGATCCGCGTGTGCAGACGACATCCGGGCGCTTGCTGACCATGCCACTCATCTGGCCAATTCGCTTCGTCACGGCTCGACTGCACAGCCTGAGTTGCTCGCACTCCTGGACGACATCCACACCTTGCTGACAGCGCGACCGGAGCAACTCGAGCGAAAAGTCCTCTCATCTCTTTTCCAGTCCAGCCAGTCCGGCGCCAGTACATCCCGTGAGTTCATCATTTCAACGGAAGTCGAGCGCGATTTTCTCCTGAGTTTTAAGAGTGAGGCCGGGGAGCATTGTGTGCGTGCTGAAGCGGCTGTCCGGATGCTCAGAGAAGATCCGGATGATGACGCGTCATTGAATGCGATCTTCCGCGCATTCCACTCAGTGAAAGGGGTCACCGGATTTCTCGGCCTCGCGCACATTACAGAATTCGCACATCGTGCGGAGTCTTTCTTCGATCGATACAGACTTCGAATTGCAGAATTTGATCCGGTCAGTCTATGGCTGGCCTCCGAGTCCATTACCCTGCTGCGAAATCTCGTGCAAAACGTCGATGCACATGTTGCAGCCGGGCGCTATCTCGCGACAGACGCGTTCTTGCAGCTGATCGCCGCACTCGGAGTGCCAGGTGATTCTCTGCAGGCTTCACGGATAAATGCGGCATTGCTGAAGGCGGATTCCCTGGAGTCTACGGTCCCAGGCGAAAAGACCATCAGGGTGAATTCGGCCGATGTACGAAGGCTGGCTGAATTGGCACGCGAGTTCACCGTTCTCTTATCGGACTGCGCAGATCGAGGACATCATGGAGACAGTCTTCCGTCCGCGCTCATCGATGTACACTCATTACTCGAACCGCTCGCCCGCCAATTGAACATGGTGAGCAAGTCTCTTGCCTCCGACTCGCTGAATCCGCTCTTTGACAAGTATTCACGGATGGCTGCAGAGCTTGCGAGATCGAACGGAAAGCTGGTGTCGTGCGTGACTGAAGGCGGTGATTTGATCCTCCCGCGCAAACAGATTGAGCTGTTAGACGATGCCCTGCTGCATATTGTCCGAAATGCGATCGCGCATGGCATTGAAACTCCGGATCAACGAATGGCGATGACCAAACCCCGTGAAGGGCGTATTGGCATTTCGGCGCATACTTCCGACGGAGGTATCGAGATCCGGGTGTCGGACGACGGCTACGGTCTTGACCGCGAGGCAATTTTGCTCCGTGCAATCGAGTCCGGAATCCTATCCGACCACGAAGGGCTCACAGAAGAGCAGATTTATCAATGCATTTGGATGCCGGGATTTACATCCGCCGCGGAGACTAATCAACTTTGTGGCAGGGGCGTGGGGCTTGATGTGGTGAAGTCCGCCATGGAATCGGCGGGTGGAACCGCGCAGGTTTTTTCGAACCCGTTTGAAGGAACAACGTTCACACTTTGGATTCCGCGAGCGGATTAAAGATGCTGGCACGAGTACTCATCATCGATTCGTCACCGGTGTTTTGCGAAATCCTGAAGAAGTCGCTGCTCGCGGTTGCACAGGAGTCTGCCGAGGTGCAAATCGAAGTGAAATCCTCGGTACCCAACGATCGAAACGTCCTCGATACGGCCGATTTCATCTTCGCAAGCCAGCACGCTCAGCCCCAACCCATGTCTAATGGTTGGACTCCTCTTGTGTCGAGTGATCTATCACTGCCTGAACAGCCTTGCCGTCTGCGACAACTCGAAAATTCCGGAGTGGGTGTGTTTGTACACGCACCGCACTCTGCCGAGGAGCTCTTGCAGACGTTCCCGGATTTCCTGGTCCCGCGTCAGGTCGAAGAGTAGGCTACTCCAACTGCTGCCGAACCGGCGGCTTAACGGCCTGAACGGTTCTCCTCCTGCTGCGACTTTGAACTTTGCCTACAGGAGCTAAAACCGGCAACCTGCCGCATCGCACCAGCCGCTTGCATCTTTCCCTAATTTCTCCTACCTTTTCGGCATGAAAACTATTACAATTTCCCTCCTCGCCCTGGCCGTGCTCGTGTCCGCCTGCATCCCGAAAAAACCTGAGAAAAAACAACGCACGGCTGACATGACTGAAACGAACCCGCATGGGGATATGGCCTCCGGCAAAGGCCTTGACCTCGATGCCATGCTCGCCAAGCTCCCCGAAGGCTGGTCCAAGCAGGAACCGAGTTCCGGCATGCGACTCGCCCAAGTGGGTCTTGCCCTTGCACCCGGTGATCAAGGCACAGCAGAAATCGCGTTCTTTCATTTCCCCGGGACGGGCGGCAGCACGTCACAGAATATTGCGCGCTGGCAGGGACAATTCACTGGTCCAAATGGTGAGCCCGGTGAAAAAGTCGCCAAGAACGACACCATGATCGTTAACTCCTTACGCGTCATTACCACGGATGTCACCGGAACTCAACTCGCCAGCACGATGGGAACGGGGCCATCGACGGACGTGCCCAATTCCCGGTTGATTGCTTCGGTTATCGAGACTCCGGGGGGCAATTGGTTTGTGAAAGCAACAGGCCCCGTAAAGACCATGGCGAGCCACGAGAAAAAATTCCGTGATTTCATCAAGACTGCCAAAGCGAAAGGCTGAGCGCTTCCTCAGTCTCTCGAACGGTACTCTAATGTAGATCGTTCGATGCCGTTCTATTGAGTAATGCCGTCAACTGGAGATGCCTCTCAAACGTCAAACGCCGGACCTAATCAGTCCGGCGTTTTCTATGGTCGATGCGCCTCTCCGCCGTGCGCCGCGACACATCTTGTGTAGTTGATCAGAATTTCAGCGCCTGATCGGGTGTCATCCCGGGTATTGTCCGGTCACGAAGGA
The DNA here is from genome assembly GCA_964631675.1 of uncultured Alphaproteobacteria bacterium. Classification (GTDB taxonomy): domain Bacteria; phylum Electryoneota; class RPQS01; order RPQS01; family RPQS01; genus CAZVXJ01. Next base: position 1,056 of record CAZVXJ010000221.1, on the reverse strand, counting down.
CGTCAGCTGCTTCGCTTCAAACTCGGCTTCATCCAATCGGGATTTCACTAAGTCCCCCTGTGAAATCATTCCCAGCAGCACACCATTTTCTACGATGGGCAAATGCCGGATTCTGCGGTCGGTCATCAAGCTCAGGCATTCGTCTGCCGTATGAGTCAGGTTTCCGCTTACAACCTCACGCGTCATGTGGTCGGAAATCCGCATTGTAGCCAGATTAATCGGGCTTTGCACGAGCAATCTCAGAATGTCTCGCTCAGAAATAATCCCAACCAGTCGGCCCGATTCATCCACCACGGCAAGTGCGCCAATGTTTCGCGCGACAAGAGTCTGCACCGCATCAAGCACCGAATCACGTGGGCGCGCCGTGAAAACGTGCTTCCCTTTTTTGTTCAGTACCTCGAGCAAAGTCATGGTCGGATCCCCTTCGTTCTAACTTGGTTGGACGACAGGCTAAGGACTCCGCTTTCCCAAACAATTTAAGGCCAATCGTCACCGATTGCAAGAGTTTTCTGTGCCCGAGCAACATTGTTTATTATAAAATAAACAATTATTTGAAGTGAAATCCAGCTCTCGTGCTTACGACCGAGGACAGCCAGCTATCGCTTGATTTCAATCATTGCCATCCCAACCTACGACCAGGTAATGACGACGAGGCATGGTCGTCCCGTTGGGAATCAGGAAAGAACTTGATTGCGTTTGTCCTTCCAGTACGGGCGTGGTAAAGCTCGCGTCCTCCGCGCTGAATATGCGGTAGCCATAATTCTGATCATCCGCCCAGCGGAGCACAATGTCGGGACTATCAATGGCAATGGTCACTCTCAACGGAATCAGAGGCGTAGGCGCTCCGAGTCCCAAGATCCGGACATTGTCCACATACCAGCCCTCACGCCCCGTCCCTGCATCGCTTCCGAAACGCCAGCGGAGCTGTATATTTTGATTCGCGTAGTCACCAAGGTCCACTGCCACAAGTTGCCACGTCGTTACAGTACCTGCGAAACATGGGCGCCCCGGCATGGGACCGGTTGCCGGATTTCCTCCTCCCGATTGAAAACGGAA
>CAZVXJ010000220.1:0-5745 GCA_964631675.1 uncultured Alphaproteobacteria bacterium | reverse complement strand
GGTACAAACTTTCGCACGCAAAAAGCCAGGGCAGATTTGGCAAGAGCCGAGTACGCATTGACAGACGCCAAAGACGGAATCGCCACCGAAGTCACGGCGGACTATCTCAATCTGATCGAAGCTAAAGAGCGCATCGCCGTCGCCGCCGAAGGCGCGGAGCTGGCTCAGGAAAACTACAGAGTCATGCGAGAGAAATTTCGCAACGGGCTCGCGCCAAATTCCGACTTGCTCGACGCGGAGAACAATCTGATGCGCGCGCGCTGGAATTCCACTCAGGCGCAAGTTGATTTTGCCGTGGCCAAGGCCAAACTGGCAAAATCCACCGGACAAGAAACGAACTAATCAAATTATTGCGGGTCTGGAGACCCACGATAGCACTACTCTTCGATAGGATTCGAACCATGACAAAGCTGAAGACGATCTCAATTACAGCAATCACATTGGCCATCATCCTTGCCGTGCTGCTGAACAACAAGAAGCAAATGGCCGCGCAATCGGTGCCGGATATTCAGCTCACGATTCCGGTTCGAGTGGGAATTGCTGAAATGAAACCGCTGGCCGAGAGCTTTTCCCTGACGGGACGCGTGCTCGCAAACAATGATGTTACCGTGGTCGCAGAAGCCGAGGGCCGCATTGTTTCCGTGCATGCAGAAGTCGGCGACCGCGTGGGTTCAGGCGCAACTCTGGTACAGATTGACGCGGAACTCAAAAAAGCCGCATACACATCGGCGGAAGTTGCCTTCGAAAATGCGAAACGCGATCTCGCGCGCTATGAGGCTCTGCGCGAAGGCGAAACAGTGTCCGAATCCCAGCTCGAATCTGCTCGGCTTGCGGCTAAAGCCGCGGAAGCTGCGTACATTTCCGCGAAACGGCAGTTTGAGGACGCACGTGTTACGTCACCTATAAGCGGCGTGGTCGCATCGCGCCCGGTGAATGTGGGAGCGTATCTCAAGCGCGGAGACGTCGTTGCGAATGTCGTCGATATATCCACGCTTAAAGTGCTGGTGAATGTTGCTGAAAAGGATGTACTCAAGCTAAGATCGGGCGCGACAGTCTCGATCACCGCGGACGTTTACCCCGGTGTGGATTTTTCGGGCACAATTCACTCCATCAGCGACAAGGCCGATGCCGCGCACACGTACGCAGTGGAAGTCATGCTGCCCAACAGCGAGTCGCATCCGATGAAGGCCGGAATGTTTGCCCGCGTGGAGTTCAACACAGACTTGACAAACAGCGCCCTCGCAATTCCGCGAGATGCCATCTCCGGCAGCTTGCGTGATCCGCATGTCTATGTGGTCGAAGGAAACACCGCCAAACTCAGGCATGTCGTGCTTGGTGATGCGGTCGGTACCATGCTGCCTGTCATCTCCGGACTTCGAACCGGTGAGCAGATAGTGCTGAGCGGACAGAACAATCTTCGCGACAATTCGACGATCACTATTCTACAATAAGCGCCGCCGCGGCAATCAAGAGGATCATCTCCCATGACGATTACTGAACTATCCATCAAGCGCCCCATACTGGTTATCGTGCTGTTCGTGGTGCTGATGCTGCTCGGCGCATTCAGCTACACACAGCTTTCCTATGAGCTGCTGCCGAAAATTACGCCGCCTGTGATCACGATAGTGACGACTTATCCGGGTGCATCACCTAATGAGGTTGAGAACTCTGTCACCAAGATTATCGAGGACGCAGTCTCAAGCCTGGATCAGGTCGAGACAATCTACTCCAATTCTCAGGAGGGCGTCTCACTTGTTACGATAAACTTCGATCAGTCTGCCGACATTGACCGCGCCTTATCAGATGCGCAGCGCGAGGTGCAGCAGGTTGAATCACAGCTTCCTGAGAATGCACATTCGCCCGTGCTCGACCGTTTTGCGCTGGACGAGTTTCCGGTATTGAGAGTCGCAGCCACTTCGAACTTGCCGCCGACAGAGTTCTACCAGTTTTTGAAGGACCATGTTCAGCCGCGACTCGCGCAGCTGAAAGGCGTAGGGCAGGTTCGCCTGATTGGCGGTGAGGAGCGCGAAATCCGGATTCAGCTTGATGCGCAGAAACTTCGCGCAAATGGACTTTCGGTTCCACAGGTCGCCGGTGCGGTGAAGGCAGCGAATTTGGATTTTCCTACCGGGAAAGTCAAGGACTCTGACGGCGAATTTATTGTGCGGGTGGCAGGAAAGTTTGCGTCCGTTGACGAACTTGCATCACTGGTCATTGCAGAATTGCCGTCAGGAGGCAAAATTCGGCTGTCTGACGTCGCGGACGTTCAGGATGGTAGCAAAGAGAATCTCACGTTCAGCCGCTTGAATGGACAGGATGCCGTCGGTATTCAAATCTACAAACAGTCCGACGCGAATCAAGTGGAAGTCAGCAGTGTTGTGCGCAAGGAACTCGATGAACTCGTAAGAGACTATGCCGCGCAAAAGCTCACCGTTGACATTGCGCAGGACGGCTCAACTTTTACGCTCGATGCTGCCGATGCGGTGCGCACCGATCTTGGCATCGCTATTCTGCTTGTGGCCATTGTGATGCTGCTGTTCCTGCACAGTATGCGCAATTCTCTTATCGTCATGGTGGCGATTCCTACCTCGCTCATCTCCACGGTATTTGTGATGTATTTGCTCGGGTATTCACTCAACCTCATGACACTTCTCGCCATGTCGCTGGTGATTGGAATATTAGTGGACGACTCCATTGTCGTGCTGGAGAATATCTACCATCACATGCAGAAGGGCAAGGATCGCGAACGCGCAGCTGTGGACGGGCGAAATGAGATCGGATTCGCCGCGTTGGCGATTACGCTCGTGGACGTCGCTGTGTTCGTACCGCTGATTATGGTGACGGGTATCGTCGGCAACATTCTGCGTCAATTCTCGGTTGTTGTTGTTGTTTCGACGTTGATGAGCCTGCTCGTCTCATTCACCCTTACTCCGATGCTTGCGTCCAGATTTGCGAAAACAGCGATGCTCTCGAGCCGCTCTATATTCGGCCGCATCGCGCTGGCCTTCGAGGCATGGTATGAGCGGCTTGCAGAAAACTACCAAAGCGTGCTTGATTGGAGCCTGCGTCATAGAAAAACGATCGGCTTCGGCATTGTCGTCGCGTTCTTCGCTTCGATCGCGCTGGTGCCGCTGGGCTTCATCGGCGGTGAGTTCATTACGAAATCCGATCGCGGCGAGTTTACCGTGACCGTGGAAATGCCACTGGGTACGCCACTCGAAGAAACCAGCATGATCACTCGGCAAATTGAGCAATCGCTGGTACAGATTCCTGAAGTGAAAAAACTCTTCACTAACGTCGGCGTTTCGGGTGAAGGCTGGATTGGCCTGTCGTCTCCGCACAATTCTGAAATCAACGTAACTCTGGTACCGCGTAGCGAGCGCGAGCGCAGCACGGCAGACTTAGCAAGGGAGATCAAATCGAAGGTGCGCGAAGTTCCTGGCGTGAAAGTTCGTGTGAATGAGATCGGTATTTTCGGTACCGCTGATCAAAGCCCCATTCAGCTTGTCATCAGCGGAACGGACTACGGCCAAGTTCAGAAGGGAGCCGAGCACCTGGCGGAAATTCTGCGCCGGACGCCTGGAGCGACGGATGTGCGGCTCTCGTCTGAAGACGGAAAACCGGAGACACGCATCGAATTGGACCGCGAGAAGATGGCGTCACTGGGTCTTTCGGTGGCAGACGTCGGACAAACATTGCGTATTGCGCTCGATGGCGATGATGATTCCAAATACCGCGACGGCGCAAATGAGTTTGGCATTCGCATCCAGCTCGACGAATTCGACCGCACTAAAACAGAAAAGCTTGCGAACCTTCCCGTCGTGAACTCGCGCGGCGAGCAGATTGAACTTCAGCAATTCGCGACCATTTACCAGACCACCGGACCGACAAAACTGATGCGCAAGGACCGCAATTACGGTATCACCGTGCTGGCCAACTCCACGGGACGGCCCAGCGGAAGTATTGGTGCCGACGCGTTCAAAGAGCTTGAAAAAAATCCGCTGCCCGCTGGCGTAACCATGTCGCCGGAAGCCGATCTGAAAATGCAGCAGGAGTCCAACAGTGATATGGGCATAGCTTTTCTGGCTGCTATTGTGTTCACTTACCTGATTATGGTCGCGCTGTACAATTCCTGGGTCTATCCGTTTGTCGTGTTGTTCTCAATTCCGGTCGCGATCATCGGCGCGCTGCTGGCGCTGGCGCTGACCATGAAATCGCTCAGCATCTTCTCGATGCTCGGCATTATCATGCTGGTCGGCCTCGTGGGCAAAAATGCGATTCTGCTCGTGGATCGCGCTAACAGCGCAAGGACCGAAGGCATGAACACGCATGATGCATTGCTCGATGCCGGTAAAGCTCGACTTCGGCCGATTGTGATGACAACGGTGGCCATGGTGCTCGGCATGATGCCGATTGCGCTTCATGCGAGCGCGGGGGCCGAATGGAAATCCGGACTAGCCTGGGCGCTTGTCGGTGGTCTCATCAGCTCACTCGTTCTGACACTGGTGCTCGTGCCTGTTATGTACGCAAAGATGGATGAATGGCGTGTGAGTGTGCCCGCGTTCTTCCGCAGAGTCGCCCGCATTTCCGTCGGACGGACGTCAAGCCCTGTGCTCGAGCCCGTTCGCTTTGCCGATAAATAAGACGCACCTTCGTGTTCCCGGTGTGCAAGTTTGAAATCTTGTAAGACCGGGATGATTGTGGGCCACTTCAGTGGCTGGGAGTGGCTGTACAAAAAACCGGTGTCCGCATCATTGCGGGCACCGGTTTGCGCTTTTGCTACAGCCCTATGCTCTAAGAGGTCCAGAGCACGCTGCCAAGTTCGATTATGCCTCGAACGCTCCGGTCGATGCCATCATCGGTGATGGAAACATTTCCCCCAGCGATGCACGAAAACGATCCAGATCAATTCCGACCACGCGACAGGTGTCTTGCAGTCGTTGGCTCTGGCGACTCTTCTGCATTACGGCCCAAATCACGTCCTGCTCGCGAACTGAAGGTGACATCGCATCGCGTGCGAATTTCTCCGCAAGCTGCTGGCACTCGAGATAGTTCTGCGTTGGGGTGGGTGCCGGGACAGAGGAGGGCTTTGACATTCTCTCGTCGACACGTCTGCGAATGTTGCCAATATCCAGACCCATTGAACCTGCGATTCGATGAGCCACATCTCCGCCTGCATACAAGAATGCACAGAACAAATGTGTGGTTTCCACATTCGGAGAACCTTGTCTTACGGCAAGATTGCGAGCTTCATCGTAGATCCTTGCCACTTCAGGTTCATATGGACTCTCAATCGGTGTGATCGATCCGGACGGCGGCCGCAGAGCAATTACATCAACAGCCGAGACCCAAGCCGCGTTCTTGATGAGTTCGATCGCTTTTTGTTTTGCTGCAGCAAAGCTCAGGCACTTGCCGGTAGTTTGTGCGGTTGGCACTGCGCCAAGACACTCGACGACATACAGTCTTTGCGCTTCGACGTCCCGAATAATCGCGGCCTTGTCGTCCGTGAGGGGTTTCCCGCCCGGCGTTGAACCGGCCCAGCAGCCCACGATTGCGTGACGAGGCAGTCCATCACGGTGGCCGAAGAAAATGATCATCGGACACAAGCCGACGTTCTCCAAACAACCCGCCATCAGCAACGCGAGGTCAATGCACGTTGCCCGGCCCTCGATACTTGCAGAGATGGATGGGAAGATCCGATGCGGAGCGCGAATAGACTGAAACGCATCAGGTGCAAAGCCTATT